>DPLR01000479.1 GCA_003541895.1 Cytophagales bacterium
AGTGATGTTTGTAATCTTCTTGTCTCACCGTAAGCTGATCTTGTGAACCGCGGTTTTTCATTGAAAGCACCTTCGGGTTCTCTGCGGAACCTCCTTTTTCCATCCGATGGCTTGTCATCAAAACGTTTCGGTGATTCATTGTCTTTTTTAAATTTTGAAAAACGATCGCCTGATTTTTTGAAATCACTTTTTGATTCAAATCGTTTAGGAGATTGATCTTCATCTCTTTTCCGAAATGATGATGATCTACTCTTTTTTTCACCAAAGGTTTTTTCGCCTTTATTGAACCTGGAGCTTTCACCGAAACGTTTTGGTGATTCGTCATCTTTTTTAAACTTTGCAAAGCGATCACCTGATTTTCTAAAATTACTCTTTGATTCGAATCGATCATTGGTTTCACCTTCATTCCTTTTTCGGAATGAACTACTGCCTCTTTTTGCATCAAAAGGTCTTTCATTTCTTGTGGATGGTCTTTTTCTTTCAAAACGCGAACCCTCACCAAAGCTTTTTTCGGATGACTCGCCTTCTCTTTTGAATTTCGAGAAACGATCGGGTCCACTTTTTGTAAATCCTGATCTCTTAAAAGGTTTCTCGGTTCTACTTGAGAAAGAAGATGATCTGCGAGGCCTTTCATCAGATGAATTTTCTCGTTTGGGGCTATTCTTCTTTTGATCTCGAAAATTTTTCTCTGCTTGTGTTCGTTTGCCAAAAGAAGTTTTCCCTGATGCTCTGCCTTCGCGTGCCATAGTCAATGAATTTTATAATGAATGTAAGTGTATGTATGATGATAAAAAAATCGTCCTGACGAAATCGCCAGGACGATTGGTGCAGTCTAATGTTTCGTTAAATATTTTCTGGCGTTTCGCCAATGGTGTTTACTTCATTGCTGAAGTCTTTCGGTGTAGGAAGTTCATTGATGTCGTTGATGCCAAAGTACTCCATGAACTTAGGGCTTGTACCATACAACATTGGTCTTCCAATAGATTCTGCCTTACCCCTGATTTCAATAAGACCTTTGTCTAGTAATTTTTGAATGGCATAATCGCAATTGACACCACGGATATTTTCTACTTCAGGTTTGGAGATAGGTTGCTTGTAGGCTATGATGGATAAAGTTTCCATGGCTGAAATAGACAATCGTTTTTTGGATTGCTGCTTCAGCATGATGCCGATACTGGCTTGGTAAGCTGGTTTTGTTAAAAACTGATAGCCACCGCCTGATTTGAAAAGCTGGAAAGAAAATTCTTCTGCTTGAAATTTATCTTCTAGTTTTTGAAGGGCGTTCACAATGTCCTCATCAGGAACATCGGCATTGAACATTTCAGAAAGGCATGATTTCAAATCGGCCACCTTAACGGGAGAAGGCGAACAGAAAACTAATGCCTCAATATGATTTTGTAAAAAGTCCAATGAATATTTGTTTAGTCTTGCTTCATCATTTTTGCCTCAATGGATTGAGTGGTGTGAGGCACGGCAATTAAACGCTCCTTTGAAATCAACTTTCCAGTCACAGAGCAAATGCCATAAGTTCCATTCTTAATACGAACCAAAGCGTTTTCAAGATTTGTGATGTACTTTAACTGACGTGCAGCCAATTGGCTCATGTTTTCTTTCTCGGCAGTTTCTGCACCATCCTCAAGCACTTTTGTGTTTCCTCCTGACGTAGAATCAGTTCCCTCATCATTGTTTCGATTAAGGGTATCCTTTAGAATTTTAAACTCTTCGCGTGCTTTGTCGAGTTTACTAAGAATAAGCGTTTCAAATTCTTTAAGCTCTTCATCGCTGTATCGAGTTTTGTCTTCAGGCACAGAGCTCGGCTTCACCGGCTTGTGTGCAATAGGTCGTTGATTAATGATAGGGAAAATATTTAACTGAGCAGGAGCAGGTTTTGCTACTACTTCGGGTTGTTTAACTTTTTGAACAGGACTTACTTTCTTAACTACTTTTTTAGGCGCGGCTTTTTTTGCTACAGTCTTCTTTACAGCTACTTTTTTCTTTGGTTTTTTGGCTGCTGTCTTTTTAGGTTTAGCGGCTTTTTTGCTCGTCACTTTTTTTGCAACTTTTTTCTTTGCAGACTTTGCTGGTTTTTTCTTTGATTTTGCCATAATGAATTCCTAAAAAGGAGGTTTAAAAAAAGTAGCCGCAAAAATACGGTACTGTGCCCAAAACAAAAAATTTGAAGTTGAATATAGAAGAACGGGAACGGGCTTGAAAATAATTAACTATCGAAATCGGGGTCATAACTCGCTTCACGCGAATTTGAACTCGAGCGTTCGTCATCATCACCACCATCATAGTTATCGCCTTCAAAATCATCTGAACCACCACTAAAATCATCGCTTTCTTCTCCACCTTCAAATTCCTGTCGTTTTCCAGACTCTACATCATATCCACCATCGCTGTTTTTAGTGGCCGGTACTTTTACTAGATAAACAGAGTCTTCAGTTTCGAGTGGAAAAACAAACATGGGTTCATTTTTTGCATTGGTGATGCGGGTGATACTTGATTCATATCCGTTCGGGTATTGCTCGTGCAACAAGTCCCGGAGGTTGTCTGATAAATTCTCTAGACTTTTGATTACTCTTTTTTTAGTGGCTGCCATTCTTTATAAATTCGAAAAAAATCGCCTCAAATAGCAAAGGTTTGACAGAGTAGGCAAGATTTTTCAGAAAATTTTTTTGGAGTTCATCAAACTCTTTCTACTTTTCAATTCAATTTAACATTAAC
>DPLR01000034.1 GCA_003541895.1 Cytophagales bacterium
CTTCTCCATACCAAAGGGAATTTTAGTTTGCTTAAATCGAGAAACGCAACCGAGTTATCATTCAAAAGTTCAAACGAGTTAACCACGGACATTTCCAAAACTTGTCCACCGCGCTCTACGCGTTGTTGATCTTTATCAATTAACACTTGATCGACTCCTGCTTTCGTTTTTGAAATGATCAACTGCTCGCGATCGATGATCACTTCAAATTCCTTCGATAAAAATTTTTTTCCGGATTGGCCAGGTAATGCGAGAATGATTTGCTTGCACTGATCTAAATTAAATCCGTAACCCTTGATCAAATTCCACAGTAGACCTTCAGGGTGACGGAATTCAGCAAATGCTTTTTTGGAGAATAAAATCTGATCCGCTTTCTTGGATTCAAACTCGTTGCGAAACGATTCAATGCCCAACCAACTTAGCTCATTCGAGGCCGAAATTTTTTCAAGTGCATCAGCAAAAGAATTTTCCAACGATAGGTTAATCTCTTTCAGCCTCGGAACAACGTGATGTCGAATAAAATTGCGCTGATAATCGTCAGACGAATTGCTGCGGTCTTCGCGCCAGTTAATTTTATTTTCATTGGCGTAGGCTTCAATTTCACTTCTTGTAGCAAACAAAAGTGGCCTGACAATTTTCTCATTCTTTGCAGCAATACCGTCCCACCCTTCCAATCCAGAACCGCGGGTAAAATTCAATAATGCGGTTTCAATGGAATCGTTTAGATGATGTGCGGTAGCGATGAAATCAAATTTATTTTGATCAACTAATTCATTGAACCATTCGTAGCGCAAGGCGCGCGCAGCCATTTGAATGGACAGCGAATGTTTTTGGGCATAAGCTGACGTATCGAATCGTTTGGTAAAAAAAGGAATAGAATGTTTTTTGCATGTCTCTTCCACCAAACTCTCATCAAGTTCTGAATCATTGTCGCGTAGTTGAAAGTTGACATGGGCAACGGCAACGGAAAAGTTAGTGCGATGAAATAACTCCAACATCACCATCGAGTCCATTCCACCGCTCACAGCCAACAAAATTTTATTGGACCTAGTGCAGAGTTTTTTTTCTGCGATGAATTGAAGGAACCTTTCTTGCATTTTTGTTTAACTCATCCTTTTCTTCGCTTCGATGCACCAAAGTAATTCGTTTACAAAAGCATTGGCTCGCTTATCAGTTCGGACTTTATCGGTAGCATTTCCATCGGCATCAAACGACTCTTCTACTTTGGGCACCGGGAACATCGCAGGCACCGTCCACGCACGGATTTTCCAGAGTGAAAATTGTAATGAAGTAATCACTTGCGTTCCACCAAACACACCATCCGATACAGTGCTAATCGCAATCGGTTTTTTAAACCATTCATCGTACAGTAAATCAACGACATTTTTTATTGCAGCTGGGTAGCCACCGTTATATTCAGGAGTAATTATTATGATACCATCAGCCGTCTTTATTTTGCTCGCGAAATCCAAAACTTGGGTAGAAGGATTTGACTGGAATTTTAAACGTTCATTAAACACCGGAAACTGATATTCGTTTAAATCCAAAATTTCCGCAGTACCCAAGTTATTTTCTTCAATAAATTTTTTAAAATATAAAGCCACCCGGTGACTGTGTCTTCCTGTGCGAACGCTCGAAGATATAATGGCAATATGAGGCATGGTTTTTAATTATAAAAGTAACTCATTCTGGCTCAACAGAACACTAGAAAATTGCTTTTTAGAAATTATGCCCAAGTACTTTTACTTGTAATCATTAATTCATGTAACTTCCGTCTTTCTAAGTTAAGTTGCCTTATGAAAGAAGCGCTTTTGAACCGATTTTATTTTTTTGTTGGATTAATTTTTCTCGGACTCGCCAGAGTGAAATTTGCTCTTAAAGGATATAATCAAAGCTCGTTTTCAACCCTGAAAATGCAAAATATAGTCGACTATGATTTTCGCGTTGTCGACAAATGGATAAAACAATTGCAGCTTTATACCGATGGTCAAGATTCTGATTTAATAAAAGGCAAAAGTGTTTTAGAGTTGGGCCCCGGAGGTGATTTGGGTATTGGCCTGTACCTTCTTTCGAAATCGGTGAAGGAATATACCGCTATTGACACTTACAATTTAATTGAAAATACACCCAGCCAATTTTATGAACTACTTTTTTCCAAACTGGCAGACCGCAGTAAGAGTGACATCGAATTTTTAAAAAGTGAACTCAATAAGACTTTAACCGGTGGCAGCGATAAACTCAATTATATAGTCAGCAAAGACTTTGATATCATAAAAGCAGTGGCTCCCAAAAAAATTAACTTAATCTTTAGTCAAGCTGCCTTTGAGCATTTTGATGACATAAATGAAACAATTAAGGGAATGAGCACGGTTGCTGATCAGGGTGCCTATTTTGTGGCTGTGGTTGACCTTCAGACACACTCCCGATGGATACGTAAAAAAGACCCCAATAATATTTACCGTTACCCCAATTGGCTCTATGGGTTGTTTAGTTTCCGTGGGTCGCCCAATAGAATCAGGCCGTATCAATACATTGATGCCTTGCAAAAAAATGGATGGAAGAATATTAAAGTTTATTCAGATCAATCACTGAGTGAAGAGTTGTTCAATTCAACCACCAAATATTTAAACAAACAATTCGTTCACGATAGAAATGAAATGAACTATTTATCAATATGGCTTTGTGCTACTAAAGCATAGACATAGTGTTTTAAAATAGTTGGCTTTGGTTAAGCTAAATCCCAAAATGATTTTCGTCAGTGCATTCATTTTCATGACTTAACAATTTGTTAATCTCATTCCTTTTCGAAAAATTGAATGGAATTAAACCATACCTGTCATGAAAATCATTCGGTCAATTCGGTTGATCATAAATTATAAAACCTATGTAATCACAGGTTTGTCAGTACTATCAAGTTATCTCTGTTTTCATTGGGGCCTTACGGCTAAGTTTCCAGATATGCTTGTGGGTGTGGCCATCGTCTTTCCGGTGGTGTTCAGCATTGGGTCTGCTTACACACGAAGAGAGACTGCGCTCCCACGCTTTTCCGATTTTAAGGGTCATGCCGTAGCTATTTATTTCGCTGCGCGCGACTGGGCCCGCAGCAAAGCACATGAC
>DPLR01000167.1 GCA_003541895.1 Cytophagales bacterium
AATGACAACAAAAGAAGTTATTGTTCGGCCAGAAGATTTTGAAATTACTCAAAAACGATCAAACACGGTTCAAGCTGTTGTCGAGAAAATTAGCTTCTATGGAAATTACCAGCTATTAGAAGTTGCTGCCAAAGAGAAACATTTTTTAGTAACCTCCAGTAATTATAAACAGCCTGGGGCAATAGTACATTTAAAAATAAAATTCTGATTGCGAGTTGTTAAATCCTTGCATCAGTTTTATAGCAGACTTAAAAGTTTGTGGAATTGGTTAAGATGAAAAAGGATTGTAATTTGAACTTATATAGTTGGGCATACAGAAGCGAAATCAACGCGCGAGAATCGATGAATAGATAGGGTTGACATTCTTCCGCACTTGAAGGTGACAATGTTTAATAATGCCTGCAAGTTTTAATTAGGAAGATGTTTAGTATTTTTATAAGGAGGCCAGTATTAGCTATCGTGTTGTCACTCGTGATTGTTTTCATGGGCACATTGGCGACCAACGTGCTTCCCACTTCTCAGTTTCCAGAGGTTGCGCCACCAGTAGTGATGGTTTCTGCATCTTACCCTGGTGCTAATGCCAAGTCGCTAGCAGAATCAGTAATTATACCTTTAGAGCAAGCCATCAATGGGGCGTGGGGCATGAGATACATGACATCTGATGCTACCAGCGCTGGTGAAGCAAACATACAAGTCATATTTAATCCGGGTACTAATATCAATCAAGCTTTAGTACAAGTTTCAAATCGCGTTGAACAAGTGACCAACCGTTTGCCGGTGCTTGTGCAAAGAGAAGGTGTCATCATCACACCAGTAATACCAAGCATGTTGATGTATGTAAACTTGTACAGCACTGACAAGGACGCGAATATGAAATTCTTGTTCAATTATGCAGGTGTTACAATGATACCTGAGTTGCAAAGAATCAACGGGATCGGCCAAGCAAGGATTTTAGGAAGCAGGCAATATGCAATGCGCATATGGTTGAACCCCGATCGGATGCGCGCTTACAATGTTTCACCGGATGATGTAATGGCGGCATTGTTTGAACAGAGTGTCATTGGCAAAGCAGGAAGAATAGGTAGGGGAGATGGGCAACGTGCACAAGCGCTGGAGTATGTGTTAACCTATACGGATCGATTCAACGAGCCAGAACAATATGGGAACGTGGTTATTCGGGCAAATGCGAAAGGAGAGTTACTGCGCCTCAAGGACGTTGCAACAGTTGCTCTCGGCAGCGAATACTATGATATCTACTCCAACCTGAACGGATATCCATCTGCCGCAATTGTATTAAAGCAAACGTACGGAAGTAATGCGAGTGTAGTGATAGCTAACGTAAAAGCAAAGCTGGAATTATTGAAGAAGGATTTTCCACCAGGAATGAATTATGAGATTAGCTATGACGTGTCGAAATTTCTGGATGCCTCTATTGAAAATGTGATGCATACACTTAGGGATGCGTTCATTCTAGTAGCGTTGGTTGTTTTTATTTTTCTCGGTGATTGGCGCTCAACTTTAATTCCTATTCTTGCAGTACCTGTTTCCTTGATAGGTTCGTTCATTTTCATGCAGGCGTTTGATCTAACGATCAATATGATTACACTTTTTGCGGTGGTATTGGCTATTGGTATTGTGGTGGACAATGCTATTGTTGTAGTAGAAGCCGTTCACACAAAAATGGAAAAGGAGCTGTTGTCACCTTATCGTGCCGTTACAAAAGTACTTCACGAAATCAGCGGTGCCGTCATTGCAATAACCTTGTTGATGACAGCTGTGTTTGTCCCGGTTTCATTTATGTCTGGCCCGGTCGGTATTTTTTATCGCCAGTTCTCAATAGCCATGGCCAGCTCGATTGTTCTTTCTGGAGTGGTTGCACTCACGTTGACACCTGTACTTTGTGCAATCATTTTGAAACACCATGATGGTAATTCTAAGAAGAATTTGCTCAGCAAGTTTATTGATAACTTTAATCGATGGTTCGAAAAAGTCACCGAGCGATACGTAAAATTATTACAATTGATCGCCCACAGAAAATGGATTACAATCGCCATGTGGTTTGGGTTTGTTGGTGGAATTCTTTTGATCTCTAACAGTTTGCCTTCTGGCTTCATTCCAAGCGAAGATCAAGGGATGATTTATTCGATCGTTCAAACACCGCCTGGCTCAACGTTAGAGCGTACCAATGATGTCTCGCAACAATTGCAGCAAGCCATTATGAAAGTGGAAGGAGTAAAATCCGTCTCCTCAATTGCAGGCTATGAAGTGCTCACCGAGGGTAGGGGATCAAACGCAGGAACCTGCTTGATCAATCTCAAGCCATGGTCAGAGCGAAAGCATACCGTGCCAGAAATTATTGCAGAACTTGAAGAGAAAGCAAAGCAATTTCCGGGGGCAACGATAGAATTTTTTGATCCACCAGCTGTACCTGGGTTTGGTGCCGCAGGCGGATTTGCCCTTCAACTTCTCGACAAGAACCCTGACGGTACTTATGATGATCTTGAGATAGTTAAAAACGAGTTCATGGGGGCACTAGAAAAACGAAAAGAGCTTACTGGTTTGTTCACATTCTTTAGCGCTAACTACCCGCAGTACGAAATTGAAATCGACAATCAGGTTGCAATGCAGAAGGGCGTTTCCATAGGTAATGCAATGAACACGCTTTCCATTTTTTTTGGTAGCACATACGAACTTGGTTTTATAAAATACCAACGGTTCTTTAAAGTGTTTGTTCAAGCAGCTCCAGAGTTTAGAAGACTCCCTTCCGACTTGCAGAACTTGTGGGTGAAGAACGATCGTGGAGAGCCAGTATTTTTTTCAGCCTTCATGAAAGTAAAAAAGAAACAGGGAGCCAACGAGATCAATAGATATAACATGTACAACACTGCAGCAATACGTGGCGGCCCC
>DPLR01000390.1 GCA_003541895.1 Cytophagales bacterium
GGTTGGAGCCGTCAGCGATATTGGGGCGAGCCGTTCCCCGTGGTCTTCCGCGATGACATGCCCTACCCAATGGATGAAAATGAATTGCCCCTCGAGTTGCCCGACACCGATAACTTCAAACCTTCGGGTAATGGTGAAGGACCGCTCGCCAATTTGAAAGACTGGATCAATTTTTCTGAAAACGCCAAGCGCGACAGCAACACCATGCCCACGCACGCAGGTGCCGCATGGTATTTTTTGCGTTACATGGATCCGCACAACGAAAAAGAATTTGCCGGCAAAACCGCACTTGATTATTGGAACCAGGTAGATGTTTACATCGGTGGATCAGAACACGCGGTGGCGCACTTGTTGTACTCTCGCCTCTGGACAAAAATCCTTCACGACTTAGGTTATCTGAATTTTGATGAGCCTTTTAAGAAGCTGATCAACCAAGGAAAGATTACGGGTGATTCTAGATTTGTTTATCGCGTAAGAGGAACTAATAAATTTGTTTCTGCTGGATTAAAAGATAACTATGAATCTGATCCGTTGCATGTTGCTATTAGTATTGTAGATGGATATGAGCTTGACACTGAAGCTTTCAAAAAATGGAAACCGGATTTTTCAAGTGCTGAATTTATTTTAGAAGATGGTAAATACATCTGCGGAAGTGCTGTTGAAAAAATGAGTAAAGCCTTCTACAATGTAGTCAATCCGGACATCATTGTTGAAAGCTACGGTGCCGATACCCTCCGTTTGTATGAAATGTTTCTCGGTCCATTAGAAGCTTCAAAACCTTGGATCACGAGCGGCATTGATGGTGTATATAAATTCTTGAGAAGATTTTGGAATCTCTTTCACGACAACCAAGGTAATTGGAATGTAACCGATGCTGAACCGACACGAGAAGAAATGAAAGTGCTTCACTCCACCATTAAAAAAGTAGAGCAAGACATCAACAACTTTTCATTCAACACTTCGGTGAGTGCGTTCATGATCTGCGCCAATGAGTTTAGTTCCTTGAAATGCAACAAACGCGCTGTGCTAGAACCATTGACTATTGCCCTCTCCTCTTTTGCACCGCACATTGCTGAGGAGCTGTGGGAAAAACTCGGCCACACCGAAACGGTTTTCAACGCGAGCTTTCCAAAATTCGATGAGCAATATTTAACTGAAAGTTCATTTGAATATCCAATCTCCATCAACGGAAAAGTGCGCGCTAAAATGAACTTCGCTCTTGACATGCCGAAGGAAGACATTGAAAAATTGGTGCTCGCATCAGAAGCTGTATTGAAATGGAGCGAAGGAAAAGCGCCAAAGAAAGTCATCATCGTACAGGGCAAGATTGTGAACATTGTGTTGTGAAAATAGAAGGCGATGAGTGTACGTTGTTTTTTATTCGCACTCATTGCTTTTTTTTCGATTGAATTTTCATTCGCTCAAAATCGGATTCAAGGAACAGTCATTGACAGCATCAGTCGCCAGCCGATTGCTTTTGCCTACATCGTATTGAATGACAACCGCACTGGGACTTCGACCGAAGTGGAAGGAAATTTTTCGCTCACCATTCCGCAAGGCTACACAGGTTCTGTAATCATTTCGCATGTCAGTTATAAGCGAAGGGTTGTGCCTCTCTCCTATTTTTCTACATATACATCGATCGCCCTTGTTCCAGAAGCCACTTCGCTCGGTGAATTTGTAGTAACCGATAAGCGCGCGGAAAATCCGGCCTACCGAATCATCCGCCAGGCGGTAGCACACAGAAAAGAACACGATCCGGATCATCTGAAATCGTATGAATATGTTTCGTACAACAAATTTTTGGCTACGCTGAGTACTCCTTCAAAATCTACCGACTCCACGTTAAAAAAAATAAAAGCCTCTGACAGTGCGAAGATGAAAAAATCGCAGAAGCGGTTTCTCTTTTTGGATAGCATCTCAAAAAAGTCGCATTTCTTTTTAAGTGAATCGGTTACTGAAAAACAAAAAATAAATCCCGATAAGGAAAAAGAAAAATTATTGGCGCTTCAGGTTTCAGGGTATCGAAGTCCGTTGTTCACTAACGTAGCCACCGATTACCAACCGTTCTCATTTTACAAAGACAACATCTCGCTGCTGGGAAAAGATTTTATTAACCCCGTCAGCCGCGGAACATTCAGCCGCTATGATTTTTTCTTAAGCGACACTGCGTATCAAGACCAAGACACGATCTACATCATTAAATATCAACCCAAGGCAAAAACATTTTTCAACGGATTGAAAGGAATGCTTTCGATTAGCACGGATGAGTTTGCCATTAAGAACGTAATTGCTACTTCTGCTGATACCCTCGCCTTGACACGAATTCGCATTCAACAGAATTATGATAAAGTAAATGGAACATGGTTTCCGGTTCAGTTGAACACCGATCTCGATTTTTATAACTACAAACTGTACGACCGGTATGTCATCGTTCAGCATCGCAGTTTTTTGAAAGACATTAAAATTGATCCACCACTAAAACGCTCTTCGTTCGGTGACGTGAAAGTTGAACTCACACTTCCACCAAGCAAGGAAAATAAATTGATACTCGATCGCTTCCGCAACAATCCGCTAGACACGAAAGAAGCCAACACGTATAAAACGGTAGATTCACTCACGCGCAAAATCCGTTGGCTTGATTATGTATTTGAATCTGTGGCAACGCAAGCTGTTCCTTTCTCCATTTTTGAATTCAACCTGAATAAATTAAGTAAACTCAATCGCTACGAACGCTTTCGCATTGGTGCTGGCATTTACACCAACAACCGATTTTCGAAATGGCTGCGCGTAGGTGGCTATGCAGGTTATGGTTACCGCGATAAGCAATGGAAATACGGAGGCGAAGTGCGGTTTAATTTCAACCAGAACAAAGATTTTTATTTTCAGGCTTCGTATGCAAAAGATATTTACGAAACAGGTTCATCGCACTACAACCGCGAAGGCCAACTGCCGGGCACCGAAAACCTGCGCATGTGGGTTTCATCGCAGTACGACAAAATTGAATTTTACAAAGGAGAACTCGGCTATCGATTAATGCCCGATGTACACGTGGCTGCTTTTGTTTCGCGAAATGAAATCATTCCAACGTACGCTTACAAAATGTTCTTCAACAACGATTCAATCAATCGTTTTTTGATTGCAGAAACAGGTTTGACTTTTCGGTATGTTCACGATGAAAGTTACATGAGCCTACGCGGGAAAAAAGTTTTTCTTGGGCAGCGTTTTCCCGTTTTTACATTGTCGGTGGTGAAGGCTGCACCATTATTCGATGCACAGAATTTTAATTACACCCGACTTGATTTCACAGCCAAAATCAGAATCAATCATCGCTATGGCGGAAGAACTAAGTTCTTTCTTTCAGCGGGTTGGCTAAATGGGATAGCTCCGTACGGAAAACTATACAATGGCCGTGGCGCGAGCTTGACCAACTACTTTGTTGACGATTACTTTCAAACCATGGGGTTGTATGAGTTCACCGTGTCGCAATATGCTTCGGTGTTTATCAATCATAACCTGGGCAACATTCTCATTAATAAAAAATATTCCAAACCCGAGTTGGTGTTGTACCATAACATGGGCATTGGCCAGCTAGAAAATGCTTCCGCTCATTCCGGAATTATTCTTCAGCCCTTCGACCAAGGCTTTTATGAATCAGGAATTGGATTGAATAATATTTTCAGAGGAAACTATTTCAACGTTGCCTATTGGGGAATAGGCGGAGCCGTTTTCTACCGGTACGGACCGTATCAATTCGCCAAACAAGAAAATAACATTTTTGCCAAGCTCACGATCAGTTTTAGTTTTTAAAAGGCTAACAAGCGATCGGACATTTCCTTAACTTCACAGCCACAAAAATTTTTCGTTATGTTTTCTTCTAAAATAGTTGGCCTTGGGCATCATGTGCCGGACACTGTAATTACAAATGAATATCTTTCAAATCTCATGGACACCAATGATGCCTGGATTGTTGAGCGAACCGGCATCAAAGAAAGAAGGTGGATGAACCCTGAGCAAGATACGGTGGCCAACATGGCGGCCAAAGCCGCGCGTATGGCTTTGTAGCGAGCCAACCTCACTGAAAAAGATATTGACTTCATTGTGTTTGCCACGATCACGCCCGACTATTTTTTCCCGGGCTCAGGCGTGCTGCTTCAACGTGAACTCGGTTTAGACGGAAGAATTGGTGCCTTGGATATTCGTAATGCGTGCTCCGGGTTTATCTACGCCCTTTCGGTGGCGGATCAATTTATTAAAACCGGCATGTATAAAACGATTCTGGTGGTAGGTGCCGAAATTCAATCTACCGCGCTTGACATCACAACTCGCGGAAGAAACACTGCTGTTATTTTTGGCGATGGAGCAGGCGCAGCCATTCTGCAACCTTCGGATAAACCGGGCATTCTATCTACACATCTTCACTCGGACGGCCGCTTTGCCGAAGAACTTTACGTGAAAGATCCGGGCAGCAGCAGGCCTCATTCGGAAAGGCAACCAGAACAAATTTTGGATACCACTAATTTTAAAGTGGTGATGAATGGCAACCAGGTTTTCAAACACGCGGTGGTTCGTTTCATGGAAGTGATTAACGAAGCACTTACTAAAAATAGTCTAAAAAAAGAGGACATCAGTTTATTGGTTCCACATCAGGCGAATTTGCGCATCAGTCAATTCATACAAGAAAAACTGGCACTGCGCGATGACCAAGTGTACAACAACATTATGCGCTACGGCAATACTACTGCAGCTTCCATTCCTATCGCCATGAGTGAGGCGTGGGCAGAAGGAAGAATGAAAGAAAATGACGTAATTTGTTTAGCCGCATTTGGCAGTGGCTTTACGTGGGCTTCAGCTTTGATCCGGTGGTAAATAGATTCGAAATTTTAAGATTCAAGATTTCAAATTGTCTTGAATTTCAATTTTGAATTTGAAATTTTAAATCTTGAATTAATTCATGAAAACATCTTCCTACAATCCCAGTCCTTTAGAAGTTGATATGGCGAATGCGCTTTTCATTGTGCAGAAAGAAATTGAAAAGCATTTGCAGGACAATGAAATTATTCAAGTGCAGACCAACATCAACCGCGATAACCCGATGGTGAAATTCAATCTACTCGATAAAGATGGTGATCCGCATGAAATTGTAGTTCGTATCGTTCAGATTCCAGATAAGTTCTGATGTATGAAACTTGATTGGTGTTGTTGACGTTGTGAAAATCAGATGAAAAAGAAAATTATTATTGTAGCTGTTGGTGTAGTCTCATTAACTCTTCTTTCGTTTACTCCTCCTGGCGATCGCTTTTTTGAAATCGCCAAGAACCTAGAAATATTCAGTTCGCTGTTCAAAGAAGTGAATGCCCTTTATGTTGACGATGTAAACCCCAACATTCTGGCAAAGCATGGAATTGATGCCATGCTTAATTCATTAGATCCCTACACGAATTATATTCCTGAAGAAAAAGTAGAAGATTATCGTACACTAAACACAGGGCAGTACGGAGGCATTGGCGCAACCACTGTCACTATCGGGCATCGCATTTTGGTTAATATGGTTTACGAAAATTATCCAGCCTACAAAAATGGATTGCGCATTGGCGATGAGATCATAAAAATCAATGGCATTGAATTGAACAAGTTGAAAGAGGAGGAATCAAACCGATTAATGAAAGGACAAATTGGTACCATTGTAAAAGTAGGTGTTAAAAGATTTGGACATGACCAACTGATCGATCTGGAATTCAAGCGCGAGAAAATTAAGATCAACAGCGTACCTTATTTTGGAATGATTCCATCGCAAGAGATTGGCTTAGTTCAATTGACTGAATTTACGGTTGATTGCAGTAAAGAATTGAAGAAAGGAATTCAATCACTCAAAGACCAAGGGGCAAAAAAATTGATCATCGACTTGCGTGGCAACCCGGGCGGAAGTTTGAATGAGGCCATTGAAATCTGTAATTTCTTTATCCCTAAAACAAAATTGGTTGTCTCCACGAAAGGAAAGAATGAACAAAGTGCTTACGAAACGGCACACGATGCAATGGATGAAAATATTCCGATTGCCATTTTGATCAATCGCGGAAGTGCATCGGCATCAGAAATTGTTGCGGGAACATTACAAGATTATGACCGAGCTGTAATTATTGGAGAGCGCTCGTATGGCAAAGGGTTGGTTCAAATGCAACGAGGGTTCCTTTATAATTCGCTCGTAAAAATTACGATGGCCAAATACTACACACCGAGCGGCAGATGCATTCAGGTGCTTGATTATACACATCGAAGAGAAGACGGAAGTGTTGCCTCGGTTCCTGATTCCATCAAAAAGGAATTCAAAACTACCCACGGACGGAAAGTATTTGATGGCGGTGGCATAGAGCCAGATGTTGCATTGTCTTCGGCAGAACAATCAGGGCTGGCGTTAGCGTTGGTCAGACAAGGTTTTATTTTCGATTTCGCAACGGAGTATGCAGCTAAGCACACATCCATAGCCGAACCTAAAAATTTTTCTTTAAGAGCGAATGAGTACGAAGAGTTTGTAAATTGGATGAAAGGGAAAAAACTTGTTTATAAGTCGCCTACAGAATTGGCGCTAGAAGATTTAGAAAGAGAAGCAAAGCGCCAAGAATACTTACCTGAATTGAAATCTTCGATTGGACAGCTCTCACAAAAAATGAATGAGTATCGCCAAAACGATTTGATTGCCTCTAAAGACATCATCAAGTTTTTGCTTGAACGAGAAATTGTTGCCCGCTTTTATTTTGAAAAAGGTGCCGCTGAATTCTCGCTTAGCCACGATAACGAAGTGAAACAAGCTGTGTCGGTCTTGAATGACGCCAGTGGTTACAAAAAAATATTGGCACTTCCATGATCCGCTTTATCAAAAGCAAATTCATATTCATTTTAATTATTCCAGTTGTCTTACTTTTCCTGGTCGACTCCTGCATTCAATTCCGAATGAGTTCGTCTGAGATCAAAGAACACTTTGCCAAGAAGAATTTGAAATATGATCTACAAGAGTACACGGTAGGAAAAAACAGAGTGATCAACTATTTACATGTGGGAGACGAATCACTTCCGTTAATCGTTTTTGTGCACGGCTCACCCGGCTCACTCAGTGCGTTCATTGATTTCATGGACGATACGTTGTTATTGAAACATGCTAAACTGGTTTCTGTAGACCGGGCAGGTTTTGGTGCATCAAATTATGGCG
>DPLR01000082.1 GCA_003541895.1 Cytophagales bacterium
ATGATGTGATCGTCTTTGCCTATGGCGATGATGGTGGCGATGAGTTCTCCTGTCTCGCTGTTCCAAAGTTTCAGGGTAGCATCCCAGCTGGCGGTGGCAATCAAATTTTTAGTTGGACAAAATGCTATGGAAGTGATTTTGTCTGAGTGTGCACTTTTGATTACCTTTTTTTCATGTGTCATCAAATCTTGAATAATCAAATCGTTGAAAGAAGAGTAAGCGATTTTATTATTTTGTTTGCTGGCGTCAACAGTTGAGATTTCGCGTTCGGCCATCGTAGTGAAAAACTGTTTCCCGTTTTTTAAATCATAACCGATCAGGCGCTCTCCGTCATTTACAATAAGTGAATCTTTTGAGATCGGTGTGATCGATTTGATATCGTCAGATTCAGCCAGTTGAATTTTATTGAAATAAAATTTTGATTGGGCGGGGTTATAATACCAATCGAACAATTCATTACCAACGCAACTAACAAAACTTAAATCGGATGTAAAGGCAAGACTATTAATGGAACCTTGGTGTGTTCAGATTCTTCGAACGTTGCCTGAGTTCAAATCTTTAAACCACATCACTTGGGGTTGCCTACGCGGAACGGATTCCTTCCAAGCACCACCTGCGATCAGGTAACGATCATTGGGGCTTATGCTTAATGTGTTTATCCAGGCAAAAGGCTCTCGATAAATATGTAAATCTTTTAGAATGAAATCGGATGGATTGAAGTAGTTTAAATATTTCTCTTTGGTAATTGCTTTTTCTTTGCTCAAGTCGAAAGTGGAAATCCGGTCATCATAACCTGCGCTAAACAAGTATCGGCTATCATTGCTAAACTTGATGTCGCTTATTTTTTTCTCGTGCAACTGGTACGCTGAAACATTAAATCGGCTTGAGGCAAGATTGATAATCCGTGCTTTACCAAATTCATCACCAGCCGCAAGAAGTGTTCCGGAGTGATCGAATGTTAAACTTTCAAATCGGTACGAACGACCGAATAAACGCTTGATCACTTTTAAAGTTTTTGTGTCGCGTAGAATGATCGATCGGTCATCACTCGCGCTGGCAATCAATTCTCCCGTGGGAGAGATGCATATTGAATTTACTGAAGAGAGATGTTCGCCCAAGGTTTTGATATTTTTTCCTTTGTTGAGCGAATACACATACACCTTTCCATCTTGGCAGGCGCCAAAAATTTGGTTCATTTTTTCTAGAACAGCAAGTGATGTAAAGTTTTGTGAAATATCAATGGGAACTTTGGAGTAGGAGGTGGAATTGGTTTTTCTGTTTTGTTTCTTCAAATAGAATCGATCGACAAAAACGGAAAAGGTTGAATCCCTCGTTAAAAAACTTTTTTGATCTGGGAAATCAATTTTTGCTGAAGGCGTTTCAGTAGATTTTAATGACGAAGTCGCAACATCCCATGTATGGATTGATTTGTCTTCGTAGAGTACAAATAGAAAATCATCTTCTTTACTAAAGGCAATCGATTTTACTGCCTTTTGATTGGCACTGATGAAACTCGCCATCTCTTTGCCCGTGGGCACGTGCCAAAGTTTGATAAGGTTGTCTTTGCCGTAGCTTGCCAATAATTTTCCATCGTGATTGAACGTAACGAAAGTAATTTCTGCAGAATGACCTTTTTGCACCGCGATTTCAATTTTTTGCGCGAAGATATTTTTGCTCAAAAGGAATAAGATCAATATGGTTGAAATGCGAATCATTAGGGAATTTTTACATAGGCTACTAATGGATTGGTGTCAAGTACGGAGTGTGTATTAATTTGAAAGAAAAATTCTTGCCCACTTGAAATGTTTGTAGTCGAATATTTTATGCGAACCCTGTAAACATAAACAGATGCTTGAAGCACAGTATAAAGATTTTCAAGTGAAGCCATCAGCTCTCCGATTGAGGGGCAATACACAAAAAGTCCACCGGTGGCTTGTGCAAGTTTAGCCATCGGGTTAACATCAGTTTCAGAACCCAAGAATAGAACGTGCATTTGAACGGAAGCTACATTCGCTTTTGTAATAATTGATTGCAATGAAACTGAACTTACTTCATCACGCGAATGTGCAATAATGATTAAATTTTGAATTGAATTTCCTGAGTTAGCTATTCTATCGAGTGAAGTATTGATAGCATCGTATAAATTACTTTGCCCTCCGGTTTTTTTAGCGAGATCAAAAATCAAGGGCAACTGGTCTTGTGAATAAGTAGAGAAATCAGCTTGAATAAACTGGCATGGACTATTTTGTAATAACCCATTTTTCGAAAAACCTCCGAGTAAATATTTTCCGGGGCTCGTAAAATCTTGACATAGCTTAGTGATGCCCTGACTTCGAGAATTAAATTGATCAAGCGTATCGTAGTCACCACTTTCATCAATTAAAATAACCGTTGACGATGGAACCGATGATGCAGTGGTCAATGAATAAGCAGTATCAATTTTAAACTTACCCGTTGGGAACAATAGATAAGATGTATCAACGATGTAAAAGTAATTGGTAATGTAATGGCCGTAATTGCGACCAACCAAATGATAGAGGTCGAGCTCAAAGGTTAAATCGGTTGTGGTGTTGCTTACCAATCGTGATTGCCTAATGAGCATGGTTTCTTTCGTGGGCGGCATCACCTTGGCTTTGTCGAGCGGAAGTGTGAATGTGCATCCCGTGAAAAGAAAAAACAAGATGTATGCCTTATTCTTCATAGTAGATTTTCTTTTTATACAAATGAAGCGGCAGAAAGAAAGTTAAACCCATGCCTACCGTGTTGAAGGTAGTTTGATAAACTCCCGGTGAACCTAGGCGATGAACGTATCTCAAATCAAGTCTCCCTAAGCTAGCGAAATGAAGCGCAAAACCTGTAACAGAATTTAAATAAGGTTTCCCATTGTAAAGCACATTGTTCATGTCCTGCCAATCATAGCGGTCGCTTGCTGTTGAGTTACTGCCGACTACACTAGCTTCTACATGATAAGGCGATACTGGACTAACGCCTGCATAAAAAGAATAGCGGAATAGATCAGATGACTTAAACATATAACCAACATACACGGGCATTTCCATCTGAAGGAAAAGCGTGTGGAACCTCAATCGTTCTTCTTGTGTTGCCGAAAGTGTATATCCAACATAATATTCATACGTGTTCAACTCAAACGAAGGCTCAATGCCCACATAGAATTTTTTGAAATCAGCTTGAACAATGGTGCCCACCACAAGCGATTGCCCTGCAGCAAAAAATTTCCACCGGTTGTCGATCACATTGTAAAGGCTGTATGATCTTGAGGCTACAATCTGATCGCTGTTCACCGCCACTTGCTTGAGGATATGATATTGAAAAGTGAAGCCCACATTAAAATGTTGTGCCGAACCCCAGCGGGCAGAAAAAATGAAAATCAGTATGAAAATTATTTTTTTCATTTCTCTTTTCGACTATAGATGGGAATGATCGCATAAAATCCGCCTGCGTTGGTATAAGGTGATTCCGTGTTCGGATGATATCCAAAACCCGGACTGTAGGCTTTATACAGTTCGCCATATAAAAAAAGTGAAATGTTTTTTACCTCAACGCCAATCGACCAACGGCTGGTTAATCCTTGTAATCCGTAACCTCGCGCATAAATTAAGTCGGCCTTGAAAGCAAGAGGCAGAAAATTTTGAACACGCCCCCAGACTGACACGTACGTCTTGCTGTATTGCTGTGGATAATATTCGTAACCCAATGCTGTATAAAACCCTTTTACTTTTAGGCCGCTCCACTTGTCGTTGGCTGAGTAACTCTCCCAAATCCTGAACCGCGAGCCAACTGAAATGGCGTACGTACTTTTTCCACCCAAGCCTAATGGATCAAGAGTATAAACTGGAGAAATATATAAAGTATAAAATATTCCACGGTGTGGTTTGAAATATTTTGGTTGATATTGGGTATACGATTTTCCATCAATGGTGGTGGTTGTTTGAGCAGAAAGAAAGAATCCATTCAAAACCAAAACCACACCACTAATACTTTTCACCACAGAACTTTTGAACATCCTTGGTAACTCCATAGAGAAGTATTGGCAATTAAATTTACTGAATTAGATTCAATCCTACTTACCATTGACAATGTAAATTAATAAGCCTACTTTGTCGCACCTAAAAAACCTTAACCTTTATTGAATGAGTTTTACCGATCGACTTGCGGTTCTTCGCACAGGATTTACGCCCACCTTTTGGATTGCCAACACACTTGAGATTTTTGAACGCCTTGCTTTCTATGGAACGAAAGCAGTACTCGTTTTTTATTTGGCCAAAAAAGTTGGTTTGAATGATGAAGCTGGCACACTTACGGGTTGGTTTACTACGCTAGTTTTTTCGTTGCCCATCATTGCTGGAGTTTTTGTTGATCGTTACGGATTCAAAAAAACATTGATGACGTGCTTTGCCATTTTTGCGCTTGGTTATTTTAGCATTGGGCTTGCCGGATTGGAATGGGGCGCTGCTATTACCAATGTTCTTGGCATTCGCAACTACATGATTATTGCTATCGTCATCACGGCCATTGGTGGCTCTTTAATCAAACCTTGCATTGTTGGTACAGTCGCAAAAACATCAACGCCCGAGGCCCGGCCTCTGGGCTTTTCTATTTACTACACACTGGTAAATATTGGTGGCGCACTTGGCCCGATGGTGGCATTGACTATCCGAACCGATTGGGGAATTGAATATGTGTTACTCATGTCGGCTTTTACATCGTTGTGTCTTTTCTTCGCTACGTTTTTGTTCTATAAAGAAATTGAGAACACGGATACTGAAAAGCGCACCCTCGGAAAAGTTTTTCAAGACATGGTGATGGTCTTTAAGAATTTCAAGTTCATGAGCATGCTTCTCATTTTTGGTATTTTCTTCATCATGTTCTGGCAAATTTTTTATTTGCTGCCCTTATATGCCACCGATGTTTTGCATTTCGCTGATTTTGAAAAACTAGAATCGCTCGATGCACTGGCTGTAATTATTTTTACTGTACCGATGGGTGCGCTATTAAAAAATGTGAACCCCGTTTATCCTCTGGCAACTGGTTTTATTCTTGCAACTGTTTCATGGTTTATTGTAGGTGCCTTTGGTACGGTATCTATGGTGGTAGTTGGTACGTTACTGTTCGGTCTTGCCGATGCCGTTCAAACACCGCGCTTTTATGATTACGTGAGTTCGCTTGCACCAAAACATCAAGTGGGCACTTTCATGGGGTTTGCATTTTTACCTGTGGCCCTCGGTTCGTTTCCGGCAGGCTATATTTCGGATTGGCTTCGATTGAAATTCCTCAATTCAAATCCATCCATGATGTGGTTTATCTTAGCTGGAATAGGTGTGGTTGGCACAGTGCTGTTCCTCATACATCACTTCGCATATTCACGGTCATCAGAGAAATAAAAATCATGTTCTACGACTGGACAAAATTTTGTGTTGAATCTTCTCGTCAAGGAAATGTTTTTGAGAATTGAAAAAAGCGACATGATCAAGCTCAAGAAACGAACAGGAATAAAGTAAATCTCATATATGCAATTGCAAAATATTCAAAGCAAGATTTACGAAATAAGAGGACAAAAGGTAATTCTTGACTTTGATCTTGCCATGCTGTATGAAACCGAAACAAAGCGGTTGAAGGAAGCTGTTAGACGAAACGCCAATCGATTTCAAACGGATTTTATGTTTGAATTAACCCGAGATGAGTACAATTCTCTAAGGTCGCAATTTGCGTCCTTAGAAAAAGGAAGAGGCAAGTATAGTAAGTTTAATCCGTTTGCATTTACAGAACAAGGAGTTGCTATGCTAAGTTCTGTTTTAACATCTGACAAGGCCATTGACGTTAATATTTCAATTATGCGTGCCTTTGTTTTCATCAGGCAATATTCACTTTCTCATAAAGAGCTAACTGATAAACTTCAGCAATTAGAAAAAAAATACAACAAGCAGTTTAAAGATGTTTACGAGGCTATTAATTTCCTTCTTCAAAAGAAAAAGGATGAGGCAGATTTCAAAGACAGAAAGAAGATTGGGTTCAAACAGAAGGAAGAAACCGATTAATCAAGCAATACAGAATAAAAATTCAATACATATATATGTCTAATCCTTTCAAACCTTATATATCGGATGAGCAAAACGTAGCCGAGCTCACGATCAAATCCATTTTACTCGGATGTTTTTTTGGTATCGTCTTCGGCTGCTCAACCACTTATCTCGCAATCAAAGCTGGACTAACGGTTACGGCTTCCATTCCAATTGCAGTGATTGCCATTACGTTGGGAAGAAAATTATTGAAGACCACCATTCTTGAAAACAACATCATTCAAACGGCAGGTTCGGCAGGTGAATCTATTGCTGCCGGTGTTGCCTTCACCCTTCCCGGATTTTTGTTTTTGTCAGCCGATGAAAACGGAAATATCAACAGCGCAGAATACTTCAACTACTTCACAATTTTTTCTTTGGCTGCGTTGGGCGGAATGCTCGGCACCATGATGATGATTCCATTGCGCAGATCGTTAATTGTAAAAGAACATGGCGTGCTACCGTATCCCGAAGGAACCGCTTGTGCTTCGGTGTTGCAAGCAGGAGAGAAGGGGGGCGTGTTTGCCCAGACTGCTTTTGTGGGCATGGGCGTTGCCTTTGTTTATGCCATGCTGCAAAAAGTTTTTCATCTGATTGCCGAAACGCCAACTTTTGTTACGCGACAAGCAAATAAATTTTGGCCATCCGCAACGATCAACGGAGAGATTACGCCAGAGTATCTTGGTGTTGGTTATATCATTGGCCCGCGCATTTCGGGAGTGTTGGTAGCGGGTTCTGTTCTTGCGTGGTGGGCCATCATTCCGCTGCTTGCTACGCTAGTTCCATTTGAAAACGTAGCACATCAATTGGTCACGCTTGGTTATTTGAAAGACATTACGGCTGCCGGAGGA
>DPLR01000181.1 GCA_003541895.1 Cytophagales bacterium
TGGCGGGCGTTGGTACAGGCGCTGGCACAAATGCCATGATTGATTTTTATTCCCGCTTCAATCAAAGTACAGTTGGCCTCACCCACAATTCACATAACCAATATTTACAGACGTGGATGGAGTCAGGTATTGTTGGGTTAATCGCTTTCTTGTTTTGTCTTTTCGGATTTTTGCTTCTCAAAATAAAAGTGCCACCAAGTTATTTAGCCTTTATTATTATCTTTAGTTTGATGTGCTTGACAGAATCAATTGGAGAAAGGCAAAAGGGAGTTGTTTTCTTCACGTTGTTTCAAAGTTTGTTTTTGGGTTTTGAGGCTAGGCCAAAATGATTGCAGCGCAAAAAGTTGATCAGTTGACAAGAGCGGAGAAAGCCGTTATCCGCGCACTTCTTTATTTTGATATTTTCAAATATCCACTCACGCGTGAAGAACTCTTCACCTTCGCACCAGAGGTCTGTTCAGATACAACCGTGTTGGATGAGTTGGTTGCCAATGAAATGATTTATCAGGTAGGGAAATTCTATTCCGTTAGAAATGATTTGCAGTTGTCTTTGAGAAGAGAAGAAGGAAATACACTAGCAGCAAAAAAAATGAAGGCGGCACAACGTGTAGCAAAATTAATTTCTTTTTTTCCTTTTATTCGGTCAGTGCAGCTGTCGGGGTCCATTTCTAAAGGCTACATGGATAGCAGTAGCGACATTGATTTTTTTATCATTACCGAGGCTAACCGTTTATGGATTGTACGTACATCCTTAGCGCTTTTCAGAAGAGTCTTTCTCTTTAACTCACACAAATATCTTTGCACGAATTATTTTGTGGATGTACAAAATTTACAAATACCCGACCGAAATATTTTTACAGCCACAGAACTAATTACGCTCAAGCCGATGTATGGTAAAGTTTTTAATGAGAAGTTTCGTGAGCAGAACCAATGGGTATTCTCTTTTTTACCGCAAGGTAATTTCAGAGAACACGTATACACTGATCCAACATGGATATTCAGAAGCTTGATGGAAAAATTCTTCTCCATTTTTAGCCTTGACCAATTCAATCAATGGCTGATGCAAAGAACGCTGCTCTTTTGGAAAAAGAAATATTCAACTAAAATAGGCGTTTCCGATTTTGAAATAGCATTCCGAACGAAAGAAGGTGTATCCAAAAGCCATCCCCAGTTTTTCCAGAAAAAAGTTTTGTCTATTTATCAAGAGCACATTTCTGCGTTTGAATTTACCAATGGAGTAGACCTTTCCTTATGAAACGTGTGCTCATCACACATTCCTATTTTTATAAACTTGATTACAAGCAATGGAAGTTTAAGCAGCCGTATCCACCATACGGTACGTTGCTAGCTGCGGCCGTGATCAGGCAAGCGGGCTACGAAGTTTTTTTCTTGGATGTCGCCTTGTGTGATAAGCCTGCCGATGTGCTCACAACCATTCAAACTGTGAAGCCCGATTATTTTGTGATTTACGATGATGGCTTTAATTACCTTACGAAGATGTGTCTGTCAGTGATGCGTGAGGCAGCATTTGAAATGACTAAGTTGGCCAAGCAAAATAATTCGATAGTGATCATCAGTAGTTCTGACTCATCCGATCATTATGAAAAATATTTGGAGCAAGGAACAGATTTTGTGGTTCGGGGCGAAGGAGAGGAAACAATAAAAGAACTTTTGAATTTACTTGATAACGGAAAAGAAGTTCACTCGGTATTAGGCATTGCCTATAAACTGAATGAAGAGATAAAAGTCAATCCATCACGACCTGTTTTAAAAAATTTGGACGGATTGCCCATTCCTGCATGGGATTTGATTGACCTGCAACCTTATCGCAAAATTTGGGAGTCGCATCATGGTTATTTTTCGTTGAACATTGCTACCACGCGTGGTTGCCCTTACAAATGTAACTGGTGTGCAAAACCTATTTATGGAAATCGCTATAACTCTCGCTCGCCTGAGCATGTGATAAATGAAATTGAATATTTGATGAATCATTTTCAGGTGAGTCACTTTTGGATGTGTGACGATATTTTTGGTTTGAAGCCGGGCTGGGTCGATCAGTTCAGAGAATTAGTGGTGAAGAGAGGTTTAAAATTCAAGTATAAAATACAATCGCGCGTTGATTTGCTTTTAGAAGAAAATACAATTGAAGCTCTGGCGGCATCGGGCTTGGATATGGCTTGGGTCGGAGCAGAATCGGGGTCGCAAAAAATATTGGATGCCATGGAGAAAGGCACCACTGTTGAAGAAATTGGGCAAGCCACCGCGCGACTTCAAGCGCAAGGCATTAAAGTTGGCTATTTTCTTCAGTTTGGATATTTAGGTGAAACAAAAACAGATATTGACGCTACATTGAAAATGGTGTTAAAAAATATGCCTGATGAAATTGGCATTTCTGTTTCTTACCCATTGCCGGGAACAAAGTTTTTTGAGAAAGTAAAAAGCGATTTAAAGGAAAAACAAAACTGGTCAGACTCTGATGATCTTGCCATGATGTACAAGTCAACGTATTCACCAGCATTCTATAAACTCCTTCATCGGTATATCCACAGCCGGTTTCGAATTAAACGTGGGCTTGAACAAATCAAAAGAAAAAAATTTCGGCTACGGCCCATCGTTTCTATGGTATATCATGCTCCGCTTTCTTTGTTTCAATCTTGGCGTTTGAGCCAACTGCAATATGGAAAGTAGCCATTGGGTAAGCATCAATAAAGCCTTTAGCAAACAGTCCATTCATTTTGATCAAGATGATGAAGCTAATCCTGTGTTACAAACTTGGCGGAAGCGCGTTTATCATCATGTCGACCAATTTGTAAAACCTGGCTCGAAAATTTTGGAATTGAATGCCGGAACTGGAATCGATGCGATCCATTTTGCAAAGCAAGGACATACTGTTCATGCTACTGATCTTTCGGATGGAATGGTAGCAGCTATCAATAAAAAAATAGTGACTCAAGGCTTATCAAATAAAATTTCTGTTCAACAGCTTTCGTTTCAAGATATCCATCAGATAAAAGAAAAATTTGATGTCGTGTTTTCCAATTTTGGTGGGATCAATTGTTGTGATGATTTAACTAAAATCACAAAGCATCTTCCTCTTCTTTTAAATTCTAATGCGCTTGTTATTTGGGTGATTATGCCGCGCGTTGCACCCTGGGAATGGCTTTGGTTTTTCAAAGGAAAATTCAAAATGGCTTTTCGCAGGTTTAGTACTCAAGGTGTACAGGCGAAGTTGGAAGGCGAGGTATTCACAACATTCTATTATTCGTTGAGGGAAATCAAAAATGCTTTTGCTGATCATTTTGAATTTCTTCGCTCAGAAGCGTTAGGCGCTTTTTCACCTCCCCCGGGTTCAGAAAGATTTATTTCCAATTTTCCTGGCGCTCTAAAAGGAATGAACCGATTAGATCATTGGCTTTCTAATGTATTCCCCTTTAATCGGTGGGGCGACCATATTATTGTAACCTTCCGTTTCAAAAAATAATTTAATCCTCGTTCAAAAGATCATTCACTTTTTTTATTGCAGTATCTAAATCATTGCCCGCTTGATTCAACATTTCTAGATATGAACCGTAACTGTCTTTGTATTCTATATTGATAACGGATATCAATCCAAGTATGCGAGCCAGTGGTCTGCGTATTTGATGCGCATTAAAGTACGAGTACTCAATCAATCTTTCATGCTGTTGCTGAATGGTGTTGGTTCGTTCGTTTACCAGTTGCTCTAAGTTTGAATTGACACGTTCAATCTCTGCATTTTTAAGAGTCAACTCTTCCGTTTGCTTTAAAATTTTTTGTTGTTTTTCGGCTAGCTCGTTATTCAATCGTTGCTTTAGGCGCACAGTGCGGTATTGCACAATGGCAATGACAATGATGACAATTAACGTAACGCCATAGACTAAATTGATCAACTGTTGCTTTTTAATAAGCGAATTATTTTTGAGGTCAATTGTTTTTAAAAGCTCATTCTCTTTTTGCTTTTGTTCAATCTCTAGTTGAAATTGGAATTTCAGTTTTTCAATTTGACGCGCCAGATCAACCTCTTTCAACGAATCTTTTATCTTCAGATATTCATTATGATTTTTTAGTTGATTTAAATGTTCCCCTGCCTTCGAAGCATAAATCTGACCTAAGTAGTAGTGCGCTTCCATTTTATAATTAATGTTAGATGAAGAAATCTTGGCATCAACTACTTTGTCGAAATAGGCTTTAGCGCCAATCTGATCATCCATGTTGTAAAGCGACTTCCCTACTAAAAGTTGGCTACGCGTTAATTCCCGTGTAATGTTGTTTCGGGAGGCCAAGAGAAAACCGTTTTTGGCACGTTGATAAGCCGAGCTCCATTTGTTTTGCAATAAAAAATTATCGGCCAATTCTAGATTGGTCTCTGCTTGGTATATTTCATCTTTTTTAATTTTACAAAGTGAATCGGCTTTTAAAAAAGTGGCGTTTGATTTTTTCAAATTACCGGTCTCTCTATAAAATACTCCTAGCCGCAAAAGTGTGGGTATGTTTGGACCGCCCATAATTTTAACTCTAATGTTGTAGGTTTTGTATAAATAATTTTCAGCGAGATCATATTTCTTCTCGAGCTCATAGGCTTTAGAAAGACTGGCGTAAACATAGGCGATTCCCGAAGAGTCATGCAGCTCTTCAAAAATTTTCAATGCACTGTGAAAATTTTCCAGTGATCGATTGGTGTTGCCATGATCAAGAAAGAGCCGGCCTGAATTATTGTAAGCATAGGCTACTTCGTTTTGGTCGTTCTGTTGTGAGGCCGTTTGCAATGCTTGCCTGTAAAAATCATAAGCTTCAAAAGTCTCTCCTTTGTACTCATGAGCTACTCCAAGGTAATTGAGTGGCTTGGCAAGGTTGTGTTTAAAATCCAATTTCTTGCCGAGATCGTAAGCGCGTTGGGCGATGGCGATAGAAGAATCTTGATTGACAAGGCGATATTCCCAAGCAATGCGGTTGAGCGTTGAGAAACGCTCACTATTTTTTTGGTAAGGCAGAAGTTTTTCGAGGCTATCAATCTTGAATTTGTTTTGTCCATAGACCACGGCTTCAAAGAATACAAGCATGATAAATAGAATAATCTTCTTCATAGAAATAGCTTTTGAAAATGACTTACTTAAATGTATGATTTACGGCCAACCCAATAAGTGCAACCTTTGAATAATTATTACATGGAGTTAACGTCTGGTGATTAAATTGCACAGTAAACATTCTCCATTGCATTTAATCAGATCAATACTTAAGCCTGCCTTTTCATTATTGTCGAATAAACAAAAGAATAAAAGTGTGTCGATTATTTTTTTGATGATAATGCAAGCTGCTTTGGATTTCCTAAACATAGGAGCTTTTCTACCACTGTTTGGCTTGCTTGCAAAGCCTGATTTCATTTCTTCCTTAGTCTGGTTGCCTTTTGACTTAGCCAATAGACCACCGCAACAACTTGCTGTAATTTTTTCGGCAGGTATTATCTTTTTTACTGTAATCAAGACCGTCATCGTTTGGTTCATTACGCAAACCAAGGCTCGTTTTGCCTACCAGATTGCTCACGATATTTCCCTTCGCATTTTGAATGAAGGACTCTCCATGGACTACCAAACACTGACGAGCACCGACTACAGTGCCGAGATGGATCGTATCGCCAATAAGCCCCTCGCTTTCGCAAACAACATTGTTATTGGCCTTACTTCATTAATCGCAGAAGGGCTGATCGGGCTTTTGATTTTGGTAGCGCTCACCATTTTTAATTTCCGATTGCTGATTTCTTTGCTGCTTGTAGTAACTCCTGTTGCACTGATTTATTTCTTGAATCGAAACCGGATAAAAGTGATCAGCAACACGATTAAAATAAAATATCCTCAAACTTTAAAATATGCGCTGCAGGCGATGGAAGGTTGGATGGAAGTAAAGACATATCAGAAGGAAAATTATTTTTCGGCCCACTTTAAAACCACCAGCCGCGACCTCGCCAATGCTTTTGCCGAAGATCATGTAGTCCAGGTTTTCACCTCTCGTATCTCCGAGCTTTTCGCCAGCCTTATCATTTGCGTCATTGTATTCTGGACTGTCTTCACGAACAATGTCTATGAAGAAACGATGATTATCCTGGCTGTTTATGTAGGGGCAAGCTTCCGGTTGCTGCCATCGGTCAATCGCATTTTGAACGCCATCATTCAAATCAAAAGTCATGAATATCTCATTGATGAGCTGGCATCACGAAACCCTGCAAATAATTTCGGGAAGAGAGCGGAGGCTCTGTCTTTTGTTAAAGATATTTCGTTGGCGTCTGTTTCCTTTTCCTATCCAGATCGGCCTTCGCTTTTTGAAGGCGTCAACTTCCGGATTAACAAAGGAGAAAAAGTAGCTTTAGTCGGAAAATCAGGAGGAGGCAAAACTTCGATGCTGTTGTTGCTGCTCGGTATAGTAAAACCCACCAAGGGAACGATATGGTTGGACGATAAACAAATACAGCAATTGGGTACGGGGTATCAATCATTATTTAGTCATGTTTCACAAAGCCCATATGTGCTGGATGGATCGTTAAAAGAAAATGTTGCCTTTGGTATCGAACCAAAAGACATTGATCAAAAGAAAGTGATGGAATGCCTTCGCGAGGTTAACCTGTCTTCTTTTACAGAACAATTACCGCTGGGCCTTGAAACACAAATTGGTGAGCGCGGCATTATGCTTTCCGGTGGTCAACG
>DPLR01000152.1 GCA_003541895.1 Cytophagales bacterium
AAGCGAGAGTATTGCGTTTGATTGCGCATATTCATTATGATCAAGGACGATATTCGTTAGCTATTCAAAATGCTCAACAAGCCTTGGAGCACTCAGCTAAGACACACGATTCATTGACCATGTCTTACGAACTTAATGATATAGGGCGCGCTTATCAACGAATTGGTGATCCCAAATTAGCGATTGAATATTATCAGCAAGGACTTTATCTAGTTGAAAAAAACAAAAAAATGGTTGGTATCTTCAGCAATAACATAGCTATGGTGCTAGACGATATCAATGACGATACATTGGCATTAAAGTATTATGAAAGGTCTTTAAAAATCTCCCAAGAATTAAAAGATACCGCAGGAATCATTATTTCGCTGAACAACATGGGCGTTGTTTATCAACAGTTGAAGAACTCAAAAAAAGAAGAAGAATTTTTCCAGCATGCATTAGAACTGAACGACAAAACGAAAGATGTAAAACTATATGGGCTAACCTACGACAACATTGGCTCTATGTGGGAAGGTCGCGGAAATTTTCAAAAAGCTTTTGTTTATTACCAAAAGGAATTGGAATACGAACGTAAATCTGGAGTAAAGGCGCAAATTATTGAGGCCTTAAAAAGCTTGGCGAATATCAGTATCAAGATGAAAAATTTTCAGATGGCCTTGAAGTATGCCAATGAAGAATTTAAATTAAGTGAAGAAGTACAATCAGCAGAATTGCGCGCTTCTGCCGCACGGAATCTCTCCATAGTTTTTGAAAATCTGAAACAATTTGAGCAGGCCATTCGGTATTTAAAGGTCGCCAACATCATTAGCGACAGTTTAAATTCCGTAGAGCGAACCAAAGCAGTATCCAATCTCGCCTCGCGTTATGAGCTAACCAAAAAAGAGTCGGAGATCAAAGCACTTAATCTCGAAAAACAATTTCAAAAGTCAGAACTCCAAAAGGAAAGTGAAATCAGAAAAGGCCTCATCATTTTTGCAGTGGTGATTACCATTTTATTTATTATTACCATTCAGCAATACCTTGCCAGGAAAAAAGCAAACGATTTGCTCGTGGTGTGGAGCAGAGCCATCGATCAGAAAAATCAAGAGCTGGATAATCTCAACCGAATCAAAGACAAAATTTTTTCTTCCATTGCCCATGATGTTCGTGGACCGCTGGCATCCTTACACGGATTGTTAACGCTTTTAAATTTAAAGTCATTATCACCTGATGAGATTCAACGCATTACGATGGAGCTGTCGGCTAGAGTAAACACAACCTCATCGCTTCTTGAAAATTTATTGAACTGGTCGAAAAATCAAATTACCAACGCAAAAGCTAATCCAGTAAAAACAGATTTAAAAAAATTGGTGAATGATTGTATTTCGCTTTATCAAAACAATGCGCTTGAAAAAAATATTCATTTAGTAAATCTCATCCAGGAGTCAACCTACATCTATGCCGATGAGGAAATGATTCGAATTACACTTAGGAATTTAATTTCAAATGCCATCAAGTTTACGCGCAATCATGGTGAGGTAAAAATTGACTCCAGTCGACAAGACAATATCTTGTGCATTTCGGTTTCTGATTCAGGCGTAGGAATCCCTCAAGAGGATTTAAAAAAATTATTTAGCCTTGATGCATACACAACTTTAGGTACGGCCAAAGAAAAAGGAACTGGCCTTGGGTTGATTTTGTGTAAGGAGTTTATTGAAAAGAATGGTGGCGAAATTTCAGTGGCGAGTGAAAACGGAATTGGCTCCACATTCAAATTTACTGTTCCTGCCGCTTAATCAAATTTAATTGCTTTCACAGGTTGTATACGTGCAACAAATCGTGTGGGCAACAGAAGAACAATAGCTACCATTACAAAAACAATTAGGTTCAAAAGGAAAATGGTGAGCCAATCCCAGTCAACAGGTACATAGCTCATATAGTAATCGTGTGGATTGAGTTTGACTAGATGCAATTGATCTTGCAGAAAACAAAAGCCGATACCAATAAAATTTCCCCAGAGCAATCCGCGCAAAATCAAATTCATCCCATTGAAAACAAAAACGGATCTGATCAATTTATTCTGTCCGCCTAATGCTTTCAATAAACCTACCATCGGTATTCGCTCCATCACTAAAATCAAAATCACAGAAATCATGTTTACACTAACTACAATTAAAATGATGACGAGCAATATTCGCACCTGGCGTTTTACCAAACCGAGCCATTCAAAAACCTGAATGTATTTATCTCGCACGGTTTCTACGTTGAGATCATAATCCATCGACTCTCCTATTTGCCGTTGTGCTTCATCCAAAGCCGATTGTTCAAAGTCAAATTTGTAATCCCACACAGCCGACAAAACACTAATCCATTTATTCTCTACTTCTGCATTGTTGATGATCCGTTCTTGAATTGCGTTGGCATACGATTTCACATCATGCTTCCATAATTCATAAGAATCAAATTGATTAAAGTCAATCAAGATCTCGAGGCCGCCTGCTTCGTTGGTGGCCCATCCGTTCAATTGTTGCACCAACCGCAGATCGCCAATCACAACTTTGCTATCAAAGTATTCAGAAAGGTTAGTTTCATAAATGCCCACGATTTTTAATTTTCTATACCGCGGAGGGTTTTGAAAAAAATGGAGGATGACGGCATCGCCCACTTTCAAATTTACTTTTGAGGCGATGCTTCTACTAATAATTATTTCGTGCGAGTAAGCTGAATCGGGAAACGTTAAAAATTTTCCTTCAACAAGATTTTCTAAAAAGGAGTTTTGATTAAAACTTTTTGATACTCCCTTAAAAACAATTCCCAAAACTTCCGATTCGGTCCTGATTAAGCCAGCCTTGTGACTGTACTCTTGCACATGTTTTACAAAAGGAAATTTTTCAGGATGTTGATACAAGTCAATCTTGAATTGGAAGGGTTGCTCCGCCACCGCATTGTTCATCGTAAATTTGGTGATCAGCAAATGGTTACTGAACGAATAAATTTTTTCCTTTACATTCCGTTGAAACCCTTCCATGATCATAAAAGAAATGATGGCAGCCGCCAAACCCACCGCAATACTACCAATGGCTACCTTGTGAATGATCGATGAAAAACTTCCGGCCTCGGCCGAGCGCAATCTTTTAGATATGAAATAGGAAAGGTTCACTGCGATAAGTTACTTTGCAAAATAATCAAAAGGAAAATGAAAATCGGTTTTAAAGTAGTGAAACTTTCATTGGTTATTGCACTCAGCATGCTGTTTACAAATTTTCTTTTTGCTCAATCCAAGGACAAAATAATTACAGGCGCACAGCAACTTGATCAACTATTGCCACTGACTAATGATAAATCTGTGGCGTTGCTTGTAAACCAAACTTCCGTAATCAATCAAACGCATATTGTTGATTCATTGGTGAAACTACATGTTGACGTAAAGAAAATTTTTTCTCCAGAGCATGGCTTTCGTGGGGACGCACCTGATGGTGCTGAGATAAACGATTCGATCGATGTCAGAACAAAATTGCCAATCATTTCTCTTTATGGAAAAAACAAAAAACCAACGGCAGAACAACTTAAAAATATTGACATCGTAATTTTTGATATCCAAGATGTTGGTACGCGATTTTACACCTACATCAGCTCGTTGACTTATTTGATGGAAGCTTGTGCGGAAAGCAAAAAGAAAGTGATTGTGCTCGATCGCCCCAACCCAAATGCAAGTTACGTTGATGGACCCGTTCTTAACATGGAATTAAAATCGTTTATCGGTTTGCATCCCATCCCGATTGTTTACGGACTAACGATCGGTGAACTGGCGCTAATGATCAATGGTGAAGGCTGGCTTAGTGGTGGAAAAAAATGCGATCTTCAGATTATTACGTTGAAAAACTACAACCACAAAAAAAAATATTCGTTGTCGATCAAACCTTCACCCAACTTGCCCAACGATCATGCCATTGAATTGTATCCATCCATTTGTTTGTTTGAAGGAACAATTATGAGTTTGGGTCGCGGCACGAAGACTCCATTTGAAGTATTAGGGCATCCATTACTAAAAAATTATTCATATCATTTCACACCGGTAAGCATTCCATCAATGTCAGCCAGTCCGCCCCTGGAAAACAAAATCTGCTATGGCATTGATTTAACAAAAGAAAAAATAGAAGG
>DPLR01000315.1 GCA_003541895.1 Cytophagales bacterium
GGGGGAAATTTAGTTAGGTCAACCTTGAATATGATATTATAACACATTCTCTTAAATCATATTCTAATTTAATCCAATCTGTAACGGATACAATATGGTCATACGTTGTTATTGGGTCAGTTAAAGAAATATGTATATTACCCCAACCGTTACTATCGTTGTATCTAGTAAAATAATAAGAGACAAAATATGTTACTTTTTTATTGCTCATTCTATTTCTCCTTTAGCTTTAAGATATGTATTGGCTACATCTTTTGCAAAAGTAATTGCTCCAACATAAAGGGCTTTGCAAAGAGCATCCATGTCATTCTCCAATGCTAATATTCTATCACGCAAATCTATTTGACTCTGCGTTTTAGCTTTTATAGTCTCTTGAGCCTCTGTATAAGCTTTATCAAACTCCAATATTATCGCGTCTTTATAATCAACCAGATATTCTGACGCTGTTTCTGGAATTTTTATAATATATAAGATATTGGTATTCGGAACAAGTATACCTCTATTTTCCATTTTGCACCTTTCTCATTTCTTTGGCAATCCTATTTACTGCTTCTTTTGAGCGTTTAAGAGCTTTTATATCCAATCTTACCATCATTTGATACCAGTGTAGTTCTCCACGAAGATACTTTAGGCGCATGTATTTAGTCGGTGGGTTTTTCAATTTTCACCAGTTTTTCTTTATTACCGACCTTTACCCATTTATGAGTGGGTTTCTTGTTGGTCTTTTTTAATTTTCTGGTAATAGTAAAGTGCGTTTTATGAATATCATCGGTCATTTTACATACCCCAAATCCACAGTAAGAACATGTAAAAAAATAACTTTACAATCATTACAATTGTGTTTACAATCGCAACGAATATGTTTACAATATTGACAATCATTTTATATCCAAAGAGATTAAGAAATCACGAAGTTCACCAATCTCTTTATTCTCTAACAGTCCTTCGTAAAGGCGATATTCTTTTCCAATGAGAGCAAACCAAGCAAGCTTAATTCTATGCCAAATAAGTTTAAATGCTCCACCTTGCTTAGTATAAAAGGTAGACTGATAAACGCTAAAGCTAAGGCATTCTTCATCAGCCCAATAATCATATTCTAGTCCACCACACCCACAGGTACAGCTTGAATCAAACCTAACCTTTTTTAAAGCTTCCATTTTATTATACCCACTTTCTTCCACCGTTTCTTAACATGTCATAGGCTTCTTCTTCTCTGGACTTGGGAACATCTTTTTGAATTCCGCATTTACACTCAAGCCACATTTCTTCCGGTGAACACTTTAACTCAAATACGTGAAAATGAGGGAATTTTTTATTTCCTTTTGGGACAAGCCAAATAAACATATTTGCAAATCTATTCATTTTATCTCCTATTCAAAACAATTATACCACCTGTGTTAGTAACACCCGCTATTTTCCAAGTGGAGTTGGCACTATTTCTTCTCCACCGTGCGCCGGAGCAGGTGAAGCAACATGTGTGCCGACTCAACGATGTCAGCGTTGTGTTCACCTTTCCACGTATCCAGTCCGTCAACGGTTTCTTTCAATACCTTTTCCGCAACATCCACCGCCCCTCTCAACCGCTCGTTTTCAGCGTGGAGGGCGGCGAGTTCAGCGGAGGCTTTCTGCGTTCCGCGTCTCTTAACCAGTTCATCAATTGCGCTCATACTTGCTCTCCTCTTCTAGCATAAATAGCACTTGTAATTAAGCCTTTATAGTCTACAGATGTAGTAGTCATATCCATTTCAAAACAATTATACCACAGTTCTTAACATTTGTCAAGGTCTAGTCACGGAACGGTTGGATGATATTGTTTCTCTCTCGATATTCTTTTAGTGCGTTTTGAGCAGTACCTACGGAAACTCCTGCTAATTCGTTTAGCTCTCTGACCGTTGGGAGTTTACCATTAGCCCGATGATATTGCTCTATTGCTCTATAAGTCAATTCGCTTTTATTTTCTTTTGGTTCAATAGAAACGCTTGCTTGTGGAACAGATAGTGAGTTTTTCCTTACTCCTGCTCCAATCTTGAATGTCTTTGAACTATGATATGCCTTAATACCCGCTTCTCTCCAATGCTGGTAGCTTATCATGTGCTTTTCTTTTGCACCTTCTCTAGTGGTTTCTACCTGAGAAAAAGCAAACCCAATATTTTCCCCTACGAGATATACGATAAATCCTGCCGCAAATGCCGTAACAATTGCAAGCGAAGCGTTGAATAAAATCAAAATATTTTCTGGTAAATTAACCAGAGGCAAACCGCTAAAAATACCAGCCATGATAATAACGGTCATGGATAAAAAGATTCCCCAATTAGAAATCTTTACAGCTTTTAATCGTCTTCCTTTATAAAAAGATACTGCAAGCAAATACCCTTCGAACGCAAACAGAGCCAAGAACATTGCCGCAAAACTAAAAATACTCGCAATCACAGGGTTCAAATCACTTAGCAACTTACTCTCAATCAAGAAAAACAGTTGTCCTGTACGAACAGCAGAGAATAAAACAGCCCCTATTGCTGAAATGCTCAATAAGGTTGCTTCAACACCCGCTATTTTCCAAAACGATAAATCCTCCTTGGTAGGTGGCAACGGTTCAGGAACTCGATTGCTATAAGTCTCTTTCAGATATATCTCTATTGCTTGACGCTCAGTTTCTTGACGTTGTAAAAGGTCTTGTAATTCAGCCTTACTGTTATCAATATCTGTCATTAATTCTCCTTGTTCAATGTTGTACATAACGTTCCATACTCCATTATACCACACTTTCTCTCATTTGTCAAGGGTTGTGTTGATATTCACTTAGCCTTGAACTAAAATCAACACAGGTCGTGTTGATATTATATCCGGATTAAAGGAACTAATAGACTACACATAGAATCTTTAAGCAATTTTTAAAATCAAAATTCAAACCCTGAATATTAGAATATTGGGGACTTGACAAATCCTAGGAACTGTGGTATAATCTTTGTAGAAAGGAAAATATATGTGCAAACTATGCGACCAGTTGAAACTGTCTGACAACTTTATAATGCCTGTCTCCGTGAAATGTACCTGCGGAGAACGCCATGTTGTAAACCAAAGGCTTACTCACGTTCTCTTGATTGAACGTTATCATAATTTTGAATTAGAACACCCTATCCTTTGCTGGAAATGTGGTACTGAAATACCCTTGATTTTCCTACCCTGCGAGGGGGATTTAATCACATCACTTTTTGGTAGTAACGTTCAAATAGGAGAAAATGGCGATGATAAAACATAGAGAGGCTAATAAAATTCTAAAAGAAATGACAACCGATAACTACCTTGATCCTAACAAAGTGAAACTCCATCCAAGGCGCAATGATATTCTTCTTTACTTGGTCAGAGGTCGTTTGCCGATAACGCCTGCAGTGGTTGGAGGCGAAGA
>DPLR01000389.1 GCA_003541895.1 Cytophagales bacterium
GGTAAAAAGGAACAGGATATTTGCCGAAGCCGGAACAATCGCAAACAGAAATAGAGAAACACCAGCGGTCACCACTAACCAAATGATACTCTGAGCCCGATTTTTAGATTGGAGTTCGGCAATAATTTTGATGCCCAAAAATTTTGAAAGTGCGTATCCTATTACTTGAGCGGTAACTAGCCATACTTTATAACTGATGCCTAAAAGAAGGAGGCCATCAAACGTAGCTGCAGAAAAAGCTTTTCGAAAACCATAAACACAACTGTAAAGACAAAATGCGGTAAGGGCTGTATATAAACTAAACGAAGCATTGTTGGTGCTTTGAAGCCATGCTGTAATTCTTTTGCCGAAAGTCACAGCCCATAAATCTTTTGAATGCTGGCTTCTGCATAACCTGCAGAGGACGTCATCCCTTTTCCTCCGATAGCCGTGCGGATATGAATCCGATTTTCAAAGTCCATTTCAATAATGTCTTTTTCAGGATGCTGTGAATAGAAGCCGGCCCATGTGGAGGCGATTTGATAAACATCGAAGTCAACAATTCGAGATGCCTCGTGTAAAATCAATTCGTTGACATGAGAGTTGATCTCATATTTTAGATTTTCAATTTTGTTTACCGAAGCATACTCGTGCGAGTCTCCAATAATAATAGAGCCATCGATGGCTTGCTTAAATAGAATGTGAATTCCCCATTTCTTTAGTTCAGTGAGGTGATCCAGATTTTTTAGAGATGGGAATGAAGGACATTCTTCAAAAGATTCATACCTGCGAATAGTAAGACCAGTTAAAATATTCCCCTTTAACGGAATGTTTTTGAGCGGAATCGTGCGCATCATCTGCAGTTTGCTCACTACGATTCCGCTTTGCGCAAACCATTCAGGGAAGAGCAACTTGAAATCACTGCCATTACAAATGATCACATGTTCTGCCAAAAATTTTTGGTTGTTGCTTGTTTCAACAGAGACCAGGCTTCCTTTTGGCTGACAAGAAATTACGGCTGCGTTAGGCCGATAATCTATTTTTAACTTTTCAGAAACGTAGGTGAGCAGTTTATAAATCATTGTTTCTGGTTCGGCACTGAACTCGCTCGGAAAGAAAAGACCTTCTTTTACGTAATCGCTTTTTATGCGTGGCCAGCGTTCGCCACATTCATTTGTAGAAAGAAGTTGTGAAGGATAATCACGCTCCTTCATAATGGAGTGAAGTTCATGAATCAATTGAACCTCTTCGCTATTCGAAGCGAAGTAAATGGATCCATTCCTTCGCAGGCTGATATCAAATTCATTTTGAATGGAAGAATAGATTTCGAGGCTTCGCCTGGCCCAATCAAACCAATCGGAACTCATACCCGAGGGAACAATCTGTCCGAAATTTCTAACAGTAGCTTGTACGGGAGACAAATCTTTCTCTAGTAGAAGTACTTTTTTATTGCTACGTGCGGCATGGTAGGCATGAAAGGTGCCGAGTACTCCGGCACCTACTACAATTACATCAAATGATTCTGCTGACATATGAAAAATAATTCAGCAATAACTATTTCAAAAATTATTTGAGCATTAAGCAGACGTTCTTAGACGCTTAAGTTTTTATTAACTCACTATTAAAGTTGACTCAGAACTTTTATGAACTTTTAACTTCTATGCTGTAATGAGTTTTTATAGGAAGCTAATCTTTGCGGCCTAACAAAAACCCTTACTACTATGAACATTACTTTACTACGACCCAGGGGTTTTCATACGGCTAGTGTTTTATTACTGATGTTAGGCTTGCTATTAGCTGCAAGTTTTGCAAAAGGACAAGGCACGGTTACTGGTGTGAACTCCAGAATTATGAAAGGAAAAATAGTTTCATCAGCAGACCAGAGTCCTTTGCCTGGTGTAAACATTATTGTAAAAGGAACGAGCAACGGAACTGTCTCTGATTCTGATGGTGCGTTTCAACTCGGAGTTTCAGGCCCAGACGATATTATTGTCGTGTCATTTGTTGGCTTTACCACACAAGAAATTACCATTGGTGATAAAACCAATTTTGAAATTATTTTGGCGCCAGATGTAAAGCAGCTTTCTGAAGTGGTAGTTACAGCGTTAGGTATTGAGAAGGATGCTGCCACGTTGGGTTATTCGCAACAAAAAGTTCTAGGGAGTGATTTGATCAAGGCACGTGAGCCCAATGCGATGAATGCTTTAGTAGGAAAAGTTGCTGGCCTTACGGTAGGTGCTTCTTCTGAATTGCTTGGTGCGCCTCAACTCGTTCTTCGTGGTGAAACAAGCTTACTCATTGTGGTTGATGGTGTACCAGTCGTTTCTGATACTTGGAACATTAGCCCTGATGATATTGAAAACTACACAGTACTAAAAGGCCCTAACGCTGCTGCTCTATATGGTTCTCGCGGTAGAAATGGAGCAATTCTTATTACTACTAAAAAGGGAAGCAGAGATAAAAGAGGTTTTTCAATCGATGTGAACTCGAGCACCATGTTTGATAAAACTTTCCTAACCATTCCGAAAGTTCAGAGTGATTACGGCCCTGGCGAATATAATTCCTATAAGTTTGGTAACGATCCATTTGGCCAAGACGCTGGGTTCACCACAAACAAAGGCTTTAATCAAAATGATTATGATGTATGGGGCCCAAAATTCAACGGACAATTAATTTCTCAATACGATAGCCCAATAGATCCTGCCACTGGGCTTCGCACAAGTACACCTTGGGTAGCCAGAGGAAAAAATAATCTGCAAAACTTTCTGCAGACAGGAATTCTCACAACGAACAATATTGCACTTTCTTCATCCAATGAAAAGAGCGACATCCGGGTTTCATTCACACAATCTTATCAGCAAGGAATTGTACCTAACACAAAGTTGAACATTTCAAATTTCAACATAAGTCTTGGTTACAATCTTTCGCCAAAACTCAGAATTGAGTCGAACTTAAATTACAACCGTCAGTA
>DPLR01000357.1 GCA_003541895.1 Cytophagales bacterium
TTTTTTGTGTCACCCAATACCCTCTGTTTAATTCGATCTACCTTTGCTTTGATCTCATCATAGGTTTGTAATACAACTCCACCTGCCGCTGTAGAATTGTGGCAAGCTGGCGTTGCACAATGAGTCACAAAAATAGGCATCACATCTGCGGTAAACCCTGCAGAAATCTTGGTGCAGTCAACTGCGGTAATGTGATAAAGGGCTTGTTCATTATCATAATAGCAGGACTCAGTTAGTACTTGAGCAGTGCCCATCAATAAGAGACTAAAAACAAATTTTTTAACTGAATTCATTCTGACTAATTGTTAGGCGCACCTGCCTGTATCCATTTCTTAATTTGAGTGATATAACAAGTCGGCAATTGGCTGCCACCCTGTGGCATTTCTTTTGTTCCAGTGTAAGGTGCAGTCCATTGGATTGAACCAAGCAATCGGCCAGGGTTATTTGCAAGTTCCGATTGAATGGATGCAATGGTGCTAAGATCAACTCCGGCTGCTGGTGCCGAGCCTGAATGACAACCTTTACAGTAAGTAGCAATAATTGGAGAAATGATAGCAGCATACGTGAACTGAGTGGTATCGCAAGAATTGCATATATTATTTTTTGCCCCCTGCGAAATCCATTTATTAAGTAATGCTAGCTGCTCAGATGTGGGTGCTGTATAATTGAGGTTCGGGTTCTCACTCTTCTGATCAGCCATCTCATTGAGCGCATGACTTAGCCTTCCTGAAGTTCCAATGTGCGAAACGATGCTTGAATAATTGGTCATCTGAAATGCATTGGGATAAGTAGTGCCATGACACCCACTTTTACCACACAGCGAATTAACCAGAGGTAAAATCGTATTACTAAAATAAACTGTATCACTACTGCATGTCGCGGGCGGTGGTGGGGGTGTGCCACCATTCCCTCCATTGTTGTTGCCGTTATTTGGAACATCAGGAACTGGTAATTCGTGAACACACGAAGCGAAAATTAGACTGATTAAAAACAAGTGCCGCGCCCAAACGGATGTTTGCATAAAAGACTTTTTTTTTGAGTCCTCCGAAGTTGAATAAAGTAACTCAACATAATCTTGCATAATCGACCGGAGTAGTTTTCCTCAGTTAAAGAGAATTATTCTATAGTCGAAAGGTGTTATAACATCTATTAAGAATGAATGACGATTATCAGGTGATCAAAAAAACATTAATCAGCGAGTAAATTTCTTAGGGCATTTTCAATTTCATTAAACTGAAATTTAAATCCTGTCTGACTAATTTTCTTCGATGAAACCTTACTTCCGTTCATAACAATCTGGGCCATTTCGCCTAAAATGAATTTCAATGCAAATGAGGGAACATTCGGCATCCACAAAGGCTTACGCAAAATTTTGGCAATTAGTTGGGTGAGGTCTTTATTATTTATCCATGAAGATGCTGCATTGTATGCGCCATTCATTTTCTCGTCTTCTATAGCTTTCACAAAAATGAGACACAAATCATGAATATGAATCCATGATAAATATTGTTGACCCGAACCAATCGGTGAGCCAACGCCAAAACTTATCGGCTTTGCTATTTCTTTTAACGCGCCTCCTTCTTTAGATAAGACAATTCCAATTCTGATTTTGACGACCCGGATACCCAACATGTTGATTTCATCAACCGCATCTTCCCAGCCTTTAGTTACTCGTGCTAAAAAATCATTGCCAGGTTTGTCATCTTCTTGAAAAATCCTATCACCTTCAAAGCCATAATACCCAATGGCCGATGCCGATATAAAAGTTTTCACGCTATGCGCTTTCTTTTGGAGAAACTCTTTCAAAAGAAAAGTAGATTGAATACGGCTATCAAGAATTTCCTTTTTTCTTTTTTCTGTCCATCGTTTCTCGCCAACATTGGCACCGGCCAAGTGAATTATTGTATCTACCTTCTCAAACGCGTTCGGGTCGATCATTTTTTTTTCGATATCCCAAATAAAGGAAGCAACCTTGCCCTGTTTTTTCGATCTGCCCAAATGGACAACTTCATAGTTATTCAATAGCAACAACTCGGTTAACTTTTTGCCAATTAGACCGCTGGCGCCCGTTATTAAGATTTTTCTTTCCATTATTGGTAGCTTTGATTTCAAAATAACAATTCTACGATGAACAAGTTTTATCTCTTGGCCCTATTTTTTATTGGCGTCAATGTTTCAGCTCAAACCATTTCCGCAAAAAAGCAAAGCGAGAAAGTCAAAGGCGATAAACTCGATGGGTACGCTGCTGAGTTTGAAGGCAAGTTTGCCGAGGTCAATTCACAGTGGAATAAATTCATTAAAGACATAGGCAGAATAAAATTATTCTCCTCAGATCCGGTCGTGATTACGGAACCTGTTTTCAATGGTACAGTCTATCCGAAAGGAATTGTCTATGCGCATATTTTTGAAAACGGGAATACGTGCAGAGTGTGGCTCGGCATTCAACCGTCTGAATGGGAAGAAAAAGATGTTACTATTGCCAACCAACAACTGGAGAAATTGATTAATCAATTTGGCGTGCAGTATCAACGCTTCAAAGTACAAGGCCAAATCAACGAAACACTAGAAGCCACTGCTGCTGTTGAGCGACAGAAACAAAAATTGATCAATATGGCCAAAGACCTAGCGCTTCAACTCAACAACAATGAACAAGAAAAAATCCATCTCGAAAAATCGCTTCAAAACAACAAGCTTGAAAACGAAGCGCTCAAAATAAAAATTGAAAAGAATAAAAAAGCGCAAGACTCATTGGTAAACGTAGGCGAGCAAATCAAAAAGATGACCACCACGCATCAGGAAAAATTAAGGAAAATCAATTGATACAGTTACCCGTAAACACGAAGCGTGTTCCCCTTTAAAGAAGTTTGATAAATCTTTAATCCATTTTTGCCTCTATCATTTAGACCCTTGCCAGACAAATCGAATTCTGCACCATGCTCGCTACAAGAATAGATGTTTCGGCTGTAATCATACTCAATGCCTGGCAAATATTGATGACTACAATAAACAGTAGCAGCCGCAAATTTGCCATCAGTGGTATAAACAATCACCACATAATTGACCACAACAAAACCACCTTTGATTTTCAAAGAAGCATATTCGGAATTTGTCAAGTCGATAGTAAAGTCTATATCATATACCGGGGGCAGATGGTGTTCACACCCTCCGGAACAATACAGTGCCATCAGTGCGGCACCTTTGAAGCCCAATTTTTTAAGAAATTCGTTTCTGTTCATAAAAAAGAAAGATGCCGCGTGATGCAGCATCTTTCAGAAATAACTACCTAAACTCTATTCGATTAATATGGATCACCGTAATCAGCATTGTTCGGATCCCAGTTTGCCCAACCAGTAGTCCAGTTTGTCCCTCCGTATCCAAACGCTCCGATGTACGTAACTTGGGTGAAGAATGAATCAGAGAACGAACCCGTCCAAGAAGGTGATACCTGAGGAGAAACAGGAGAAGCCTGACTGCCTGCCGGTGCGGGGCCTGATGCTGTAATGCCAGCACCTGTTCCACCACCCAATCCAACCTGGATTGGTGAAGAACTGCTAGGGAAGAAATCAGGATTGGTTAAGTTGAAAGGGGCAACCAATCGAACTCCAGATTGTTCTGTATAGTAGAATCGGTTGTTGACAGTAAGGTTGTAATAAATATTACCACCTAACCATGAATATCTATCAGTATAGCTTGTACCGCCAGTAGTGCTTGTGAAGAAAGAATTATAGGCAACAGCATTATTAGTTGAGTCAGTAATTGTTGTAATTGGAGTACGAGAACGAATATTGTTTGTTACAACCGCAACGTTCAAATCCTGAGAGGCCGTTGCTGCACTATTCAAAGGAAGTATTCCATATGCCAACCGAGTTCTTGATGTTGGTATACCACCTACAATAACATTTTGAATCTTGATTACATCTACTAAAGCCTCTCCATTGCCTGCACTATTAAGATCGTAGTAGCTTTGGTTAGTTTGGCCAATTTCATTGCTGATAAGAATACCCACAGGGTGAGCAACGATTACGCTATTGGCCGTTTGCAATTGACTCCCTTTTCTCAAATGAATGCCTGAAACAAATTGTGGATCATAAGAGGTAGAGGTAGGGCTTGTTACACCGCCTACAAGCGTTACGTTCGCAAACAGAGGTGCGGTTGGTCTATTGTTAGTGGAAGCGTTGAATTTAGCTGTGCCCTGATAGCTATCACTTTCAAAACCTTTTGAACCAGACTGATCAGCAACGTTAGGGTCACGCAAACCAACCGCAAACTGAACCTTTCCTTGGAAACCGTTATCGGTATCGAAGTCATCATCTAAACCACGGTGTGCAATCAAATATTTTGCATTTACTGCGCCACCAAACCATTCGTATGAATCATCACCGGCAAAAGAAACTTGAATGTGATCTATCGTTGTGCCCGAACCAACAGCGCAAAGAGTTAATCCATTGATTTCATTGTCTTGAGAGAAAGCAACCCCGCCAAATTCAATACGGCAATATTGCATTGTACCCGAGTTGTCAGTATCATCTGAACCTCCATAGATTGTGCGTGGACCACCTTCAACCTGACCTTGACCTACCGGAACTGAACCCGTATGAGTCAATCCATCAGTGTAGGCAGCACTAACCCAGTTTGTCTTAGCCTTTCCGCATAAAATAACACCACCCCAGTCACCATAGTTACGTTGACCAAGGGGTTGATTAGAAGTAAAAATGATTGGCTTATCCGCTGTTCCAACCGCGACAATTTTAGCACCTGGCTCAATAATCAAAGCACCTTTAGTTGCTTTATCACCTTTAATAATAGTGCCTGCATCAATTGTTAATGTATGGCCGTCAGTTACGTATACATAACCTGAAAGAAGTATGTGCATGTCGGCTGTCCAATGGGTATCAGCTGTAATTTCCCCGGTCACAGTTGTTGTAGGGGTTGGGGGAATGGCTGTAACAGTAAAGTCACTTGATGAAACGGCAGTCAAGCCTCCTGCTGTTACCGTTACCTTGCCAGCAGTGTTAACTTGGGCATTTGCAGATACGGTTGCTGTAATTGAAGTTGCAGTAGCAGCAGTAACATTAGCTTGCGTACCAGCGACCATCACTAAATTTAGTGAAGGCGTGGCGCTGAAATTAGTACCAGTAATGGTAATTGTTGAACCTGGCAAACCACTAGAAGGTGTAAAGCTTGTAATGGTGGGCAGGGTAATTTCTTCTTTCTTCGTGCACGACTGTACGAAGAGCATCACAGCCAGAACGGAGACTGTAAATAGTAGTTGTATTTTTCTCATGAGCTATTATGGTTTTGGGTGCAAAACTACCCGCTCACCATTAAGCCCGAGTTCACTACATGTTACTAAATTGTTAGACTCACAACGTTAATTTAATGCCAAGGTTAAAATATTGGCCTCTTGTGAACTTACGAATGGTAAGATCACGTGCACTTGCATTTGTAACATTATCATTCGTATGACGATCGAACTTATTATCTCCATTACCGTCTTGCACCAATTGTACAGGTTGATTGAGTAAATCTTGTACAGCAAAAGTGATCGATGTTCTTTTGCTGATGGGATAATTAATTGCAACATCAATCGTGTTCCGAGGTAATTCTCCCCAAGAACCATAGTTAGCATCACCCACAAGAAAAATTCTTGGGCCAAAAACATTGTAAGTCAAAGAACCAGAAATACCCTTCTCCTCATGTTGGTAATAGAACCCAGCATTAATGACATAAGGCGATTGACCTTGAAGGGGTCTACGTTGGATCTGTCCAGGCTTGTCATTATGTACTTCGCTTTTAATCAGCGATGCATTTGCAATCAAAGTCATGTCGTGAAACAATCCTCCGCCTATAAATCCTAGGTTCTTTCTGAAATCAATTTCCAAGCCATAAGCAAACGCTGAAGGGGCATTTGTAAATGTAAATATTCTATTACCACTGGGGGGGAAGACTTGTTCAATCGGGTTTTTGAAATTCTTATAGAACAGACCTATGTGAAGCATTTCTTGCGAAGAAATGTACCACTCATAACGTAAATCGAAATTATCTATTTCGGCCACTTTCAAAAGTGCCCCCTTGCCTCCATTGGCAAGTGACGGATAAAGCGATCCATAGACATCAACATTTAGATCGAAATCATAATAATGGAATGGCGCCCACTCTCTGAATTCAGGTCTGTTCAAAGATTTTCCGTAGGTAGCCCTTACTAACATTTTCTGATTGAAATTGTAGCTGGTATTTATCGATGGCAACCAATTCACTTGTTGAAAAGGCGCATGAATAGGGGTTCCATTCGTATCGTGGGTATCAATGGTCTGTTGGTTATCTTCGCGTCTAATACCTCCATTGATTTTTATTTTTTGCCCAATGGGAACACCTAAAGAAACATACTGTGCAAACAAATGATTTTCCCCATGATACGCATCTGTACCATTCGTTATCTCACTCATGGCGAACCCTCCGGGGCCAACATATTGAGGTGAGAAAATTTTGTCAATTGGTAATTGTTTTAGCTCAAGAACCGTTAGACCGTCTGAACGCCCAGCACCTGTGGTATTGTCGGTAATATACCCTAACGAACGCGCACTAAAATCCCTTGACCTCGATTCGCCATAAACACCTGCAGATAAATCAATTCTCGTTCTGCCAATGTCTATCTTATGAGTGTAATTAAGAGCCAATGACATGATATCCTCATTAAGCTTTTGGTAAAACCGACCTCCGTATCTTGTATCAACACCACTTTGAACTGAGGCAACAAAAGGGCCATTGGGAATGTATTGGAAATAACCCATGCGTTTGAGATCAGGAGCATTCCTATAGGTACTTGAGTATCCACTGGCCCAAGTAAATTCGCTTTTGCCTTCCCGCATGGTATGCTTGCCATTGAGTTGAGCTGAAAGCAAGCGTCTCCATTGATAGCTTTCTAAATAACTTTTCTCATAAGGCGCTTGCAACCCATTTCTTATGGTTGTCTGATCCTGCCCAATTCGATTCCATAAAAACCTTCCTTCTATCCTGTGATTTTCATTCAATCGAACTCCAAAATTTTGCATGGCACCCAAACGTATTTGATTTGTGCTTTGGTTATCGGAATAATCAGTTTGTGGATCGAAGTCCTTTCTTGATTGATTGAACACCGTGTAGGTGTTTGAATAGTTGATCATTGAAACAGCCTCGATTGATTTTCCCAAAATATTGAAGCTACTTCCCTTGGTTACACTAAAACGGGTATCGGGAATGGCCGTCATCTTATTGATTGCCCATGTATTTTTAAATTGAGTTGCTGCCGCCTCACGGTCGACCTGCGTTAAGTTTGCCAAGTTTGTATTTGAGATAGGAACGTTGCGCATGCCATCGTCATACCCTAAAAAGTCGGTAGAGCTTTTAGAATTATAGTTGAAGTTTGCTCCCGTAGTGCCCGCACGATAGCCTTGTGAAAAGTTCACTATAAAATTATTGGAAGGCATTGATGTGCGCGTGTAAACACGAACCATACCGCCCGCAAAATCTCCGGGCAGCTCTGGTGAGGGGCTTTTAGCAACCAGAATGCGATCGATTACCTGCGATGGAATGATATCAAACGAAAATGATTTTTTCTCAGCCTCCGTACTCGGGCTTGCAGCATCATTCAACCAAACAGAGTTATAACGATCATTCAAACCTCTAACATTTACAAAGCGATTATCAAAAATGGTTACGCCAGGAATTCTACGCACCACTTCGGCTGCGTCTCTATCTTGAGTTTTTGAAATCTGAGCACCTGAAATTAAGGACACAACGGTTTTTGCTTCGCGCAATTCTTTCACTACTGATACGTCTGTACTCGTTAGCCGCACGGTTTGTACGGTAACGCCTTCAAGAATTACTGATTCTTCTTCAAGTGTCGTGATGATAACCGTAGCATTGTTTGCTTCAACCTTAACATTTTCAAACTTTTTGGAGGTATACCCAACAGAGGTTACCGTAAGGTTATAGGTACCAACAGGAACACCTGAGATTGTGAACTCGCCATCCACATCAGTGGCCGCACCAAGAGTAGTTCCTTCAACTCTAACGGTGGCTCCAATAACCGACTCAGAGGTTTTCGTGTCTTTGATCACCCCTTTGACAGAACCCGTTTGAGCGTAGCCCGTGAGTACTAAGCAAAAGAAAAGAATAGTAAGTAAAGCCTTCATAGGACAAATTTTCGGCAAAGGAACAATTGGCCTATTACTCCAGAGGGTCGCCAATATTATGAAATTGTTAATCGGAGGTTGATCAACAAATATTTCTATCAAAGATTTTACAAATGGATTAGCGCTATCGATTGAGGCCCTGATAATTACGACCTTCGGCAAATAACATTCTGTTGACCTTCAGTTAAAACAATTAAAATTTTGTTAACCTATTGTACGTATTTATAGGCAATTGAGAATCAACCTTTGTCTAAACGGACCATCATGACGAAAAAATCCAATTTTTGAAATTATCTCGTCCTGTTCACCACAAATTATGTGCAGCATTTATACAACGTGGTAGCAGAAATACCACTGAATATGAGTAACATTTATGCTTCGCGGTAGCAGTAACACCACAGAGGATGCACAGCATTTATACTTCGAGATAGTAGTAACACCACCGAGCATGCGCAGTACTTATACTTTGCGGTAGTAGTAACACCACCGAGCATGCGCAGCATTTATACTTCGCGGTAGTAGTAACAC
>DPLR01000340.1 GCA_003541895.1 Cytophagales bacterium
ATGCGTGAGGGGGTGCTTTAAGGCGGGAAAGCCCGGGGGGATTCTGGGATTGGAGAGGTGCGAGAGTGGCCGAATCGGGCGCCCTGCTAAGGCGTTGTACCCCGCAAGCGTACCGGGGGTTCGAATCCCCCCCTCTCCGCAGAGCCCCGCTAACGAGCGGGGTTTTAAATTGGTCTCATAGCTCAACTGGATAGAGCAGCTGCCTTCTAAGCAGCAGGTTGCTGGTTCGAGTCCAGCTGGGATCACACTAAAAAATATTTCTTGATTGGAGTAGCTCGCTCCAGTTCTATTTCGATTCAAATTCCTTTTTCAAAAGCCGGTACCCAATGGAAAATTGAAACACTTCATTGAACGCTTTTGAGGTTCCCATTGAAGTTGATGTAGTAGTTGACGTTGACGTATTATAAGGCAAGTTGCCAGAAGAATAATAATTAATATTTGAAGCACCGATATTGTATCGGGCAGTAACATTAAGCCCAAAAGGGAAATCGTACCCTAACCCAAGTATAACAGAAGCATCATGCGATTTTATGTAATCATTAATCGATTGAGAACTGACCATTGGCGAACTACTTACGCCAGTAGTTATAACTTCATCTTTAGAGCTCATTAAGAAACCGAATTGCGGACCAGCTTGAATATTTAGACCTTCAACGACATACACCTTAAATACGATTGGAATATTTAGGTAATTAAGAACGGTATTGTAATTGTCGAAAGTGCGGTACTGATAAGTTTGACCCTGCGCGGAATAAACTATTTCAGGCTGGATCGCAAAATTGTCGATTTTAAACATGGCATAAATCCCTGCATGGTAGCCGGAATAAAAACCGGGGTTGAACGCCACCGCTGAGGTTGAATTGATTCGCGAATAGTTGAAGCCACCCTTAACACCTGCGTCAAGCTGTAATTGTGCCTGACTGAGACAGGCTAACGATGTAAAAAATAAGATGGTGAGAACAAAACATTTTAAAATATTCATGGCATAAAATTATTGAATCGTGAAAAAAGGAATTTAAATAGACCATTCTGACCATTTATTTTGATGCAAGTTTAAAGCAGCAAGGAGACAACAGCTTTAAAAATTATTTATTTTTTAGAAAGTCAAAATTTAAGTTAGCTTTGCGTCCCGAATTTAAGTTAGGTAATCTAAATTCAAATCTCGGGGTGTAGCGTAGCCCGGTATCGCGCTTGGTTTGGGACCAAGAGATCGTCAGTTCGAATCTGGCCACCCCGACAATAAAGCCCTGCAATTTGTGCGGGGCTTTTTATATTGCATCTTATTCTATGCTATGATAGCTATCGGTAGCCGACCTCTTCTCGCTTCTGACTTTGAAAAAGTTCTTTTTGAAAATAGCCCTGTTACCCTTGATCCTGCCGCACTTAATCGTGTAAAGGAGAATTATGAATTTTTGAAATCGTATTCTAAGGATAAGATCATTTATGGCATTAATACTGGGTTGGGGCCGATGGCTCAGTACAAGATTTCTGAGGAGGACCAGAAGCAACTCCAGTATAATCTAATCCGAAGTCATTCGTCTGGTGCAGGGAATTTTTTCTCATTAGATATTTCCTTAGCCACAGTGCTTGCTCGATTGAATAGCTTGATGAAAGGCTACTCGGGCATTCATCCGGAAGCTGTGCTGCTATTGAAAAGCTTTCTTGAACTGAAAATCGCTCCAATAATTTACGAGCGCGGAGGCGTTGGCGCCAGCGGAGACTTGGTTCAGTTGGCACACCTGGCGCTTTGCTTAATCGGTGAAGGCGAGGTGATCATCAACGGAAATGTAATATCAGCAGATGAGGCGATGAAATCTCATTCGTTGAAACCGCTATCGGTTCATCTTCGCGAAGGCCTTGCACTGATGAATGGTACTTCGGCCATGACGGGCGTTGGCTTGGTGAATTTAATCCACGCGAAAAAATTATTGGGTATTTCAATCGCCCTGTCGGCCATTACCAACGAATTGATGAAATCGTTCGATGATCATTTTTCGTTTGAATTGAACCATGTAAAAAATCATCAGGGCCAAAGTCAAGTAGCTTCGTTGATGCGCGCGATTTTGCACGATAGCAAATTGATAAGAAAAAGACCTGACCACTTGTATCATAAAAAAATTGAAGAAGCCGTTTTTACCGATAAAGTGCAAGAATATTATTCTCTTCGTTGTGTGCCGCAAATTTTAGGGCCGGTTTATGATACATTGAAAAGCGCACAACAAACGCTGGAGAACGAAGTGAATTCGGTGAACGATAACCCGGTGATTGATCACGAGAAAGAAAACGTTTTTCATGGAGGAAATTTTCATGGCGATTATGTTTCGCTCGAAATGGACAAAATGAAAATAGTGATTACCAAATTGGCGATGCTCTCAGAACGTCAATTGAATTATTTGCTCAACGATAAACTCAACCAGAAACTTCCGCCTTTTATCAATTTAGGTAAACTGGGTTTGAATTTCGGAATCCAAGGAATGCAATTCACGGCTACCTCAACAACTGCAGAAAATCAAACGCTGTCATACCCCATGTATTTGCACAGCATCTCCAACAACAACGACAATCAGGATATTGTAAGTATGGGTTGCAATGCAGCCCTGCTCACTCGGAAAGTGATCGAAAATACATTCGATGTTTTGGCTATTCAAGCAATCGCTTTAGCGCAAGCAGTTGATTATTTGAAGTGCGAACCAAGGTTATCATCTTTCACAATGAAATTTTATGAGGAGGTGCGACAAATCATTCCAGCGATTGTTGATGACCAACCTCATTCACTTCACATTCAACAGGTGAAATCGTATTTGAAGAATAAAACGAATACTTTAGATTTCTGAACATGAAGAAATTCGCATTGGTAACGGGTGGCTCTCGCGGAATTGGAAGGGCAATTGCTGTTAAGCTGGCCGAACAGGGATATCATATTCTAATTAATTATAAGTCTAACGTTGAAGAGGCTTCAAAAACAAAATCACTGGTAGAAGAAAAAGGAGTAACGGCCGAACTTCTTCAGTTTGATGTTTCGAAGAAAGAAGAAGTAGATCAAGCGTTAGGAAAGTGGATCGATGCCTCGAAAGAAAACAATATTGAAGTTTTAGTAAACAACGC
>DPLR01000704.1 GCA_003541895.1 Cytophagales bacterium
CAAACCATCTTGCCTGTTTTCAAAGCGTATTTTTTCAAGTACTGGTTTCTTTTGTTCACGAGATCTAAAACATAGATATATTCACCTACTACTACAGGCTTACCAACTACTCCGTAAGCACCAAACTTTATAGCACCAGAGGGTCTTTTATTTTTTACAACATCGGAAGGAGTTTCGTCATACACGGCAGACCAAAGCGGTTTGCCATTCTGGTAATCGAAAACCTGAATGCCATTCATATATAGAAAAACTTTGCCATCGGTTATTTCTATATTGACGAGTATTTCGCGCGTGATAATTTTCTTCTCAACAATTCCGCGATAGGTCTGCTCCCAAAGAATGTCTCCGTTTTTAGAATTGATTCTTACCAGTTGATTTTTCAATCCGGAGAATATGGATCCGATCAAGGTAGACTTCATGTTGATCATCACAATAGATCCATCAGGCATCACCTTATAATCACCAACGATGCCTTTGAATTTATCGGTTTGCCAAAGCTCTTCACCCGTCTTCACTTTGATCATGGTTAAATGATCCTTGGAGGTTATGGCAAAAGCATTCAACTCGCTCATATAAATAACATTCTCTTTGTCATCTACATTTTGATATTTGTTTGAAACCCAAAGCAGTTCTCCTTTAAGAGCATCAATGCAGGCAATTTTGTCTTTACCGATTTTACGATCGAACACAAATATTATATTGGCATCCCACATCGGAATAATATCGTCCACCTTACCCAGCTCAGTTGAAATTTCTTTGAATTTCTTATTCCATAAAATCTCTCCCGTTTTGTTAACGAATATCGTGATTTCTTTTCCATTAGATACATACGAGTATGCATCATCACTTCCGTTGGCCGTGTAATTAAATGAATGATCGATTTCCTTTTGATAGATCGTTGACATTTCATCTTGTGAGTAGCCGCAAAGAACAGTAACCATCAAAGTCAGTATAAACATTGTTTTTTTCATAGATGTATTTTAAAAGTTTAGTGTGTATCTGTATTTAGCTCGTTGTTTTTTCGGCAACTTGATATTATCAAATTGAAGTTCACTGAGTTTATCTTTAAGCATATTCTTTTTCGGAATTGAAATTTCTGGAGTAGAAACCATGAGCACCGTTACTACTCTACCTTTAGCTTCTACGGTAAGGTCAACTACAAATTCACCAGCGATGTCATTCTTTTTGCAAAACTCAATCAGGGCAACCAATTGTTTTGTTGCCATCTTGGCCAATTGTGCTTTGATCTCGTCAATCGCTTTTTGGTTTTCGGCAGAAGTTGAACTGGCTAGATTGTTATCCGATTCACTCGGCATCAGGTCTGGCGTTACCTCATTCGAAAATTTCTTTTTAGAAGACCCATCACTTTTTCCTTCTTGTGCCATGACGTTGTAATTCATTACAGCAAAAAATAGGAATAGGACAAAACCAGCCTTTATTTTTTTCATGAGCTCAAGCAATCACCAAAGTAAAAGCCTTTGGTCGTTTTGAACCATACCATTGAGTACGCAATCGGTTATCCGTACTGATACGGATGATACGAGTCATTGAGCATCCAAAGTAAATCGGCATTGATCCAATCCGATTTGAAAAGGAACAGTATCACCAATTTCCGATGATCAAATTAAAAGCTAACTAATTACACAGCGCAGTTGATAGAAGTAATCTCAAGTTTTTACTGAAAATGGTTTAACTTGAGCATTGTCTATGGCTTCCGTTCTACCCACTTTCGAATACGACATCTTCATTAGCTACCGCCACAACGATAACCGCAGTGGTTGGGTAACCGATTTTGTTAACGCTTTGCAAGAAGAATTAGCAGCCACCATCAAAGAACCTCTATCAATCTACTTTGATAAAAACCCTCATGATGGTTTATTAGAAACACATAACGTTGACAAAAGCCTCGAAGGAAAACTGAAGTGCTTGATCTTTATCCCCATCATTTCGCAAACTTATTGCGATCCAAAATCTTTTGCTTGGCGACACGAATTTTGTGCGTTCAATAAATTAGCAAAGGAAGATCAGTTCGGCAGGGATATAAAACTCAACCATGGCAATGTGGCGAGTAGAATTCTCCCGATCAAGATTCACGATTTGGATGCCGATGATAAATCAATCATTGAAGAAGAAATTAATGGAGTGCTGCGAGCGATTGATTTCATTTTTAGTTCCACCGGAGTGAGCAGGCCACTGACTACAACCGACAAACGAGAGGATAACTCCAATAAAACTTTTTATCGTGACCAGATAAATAAAGTTGCGCGCAGTGTTAAGGATTTGGTTTCGGCTATGCAAAAACCTTCCGTTGCTACAATTGCAGCAAACTCTGCAGATCGAGCTATTGCAACGTCCAAAAGAAAAAGAATTGCGGTCAATGCGGCTGGGATTTTGGCAATAAGCATTGTTGCCTTTTCCTTTTTTTATTTTTTTGGATTCGGGAGAAGGATGGATCCGAAGATTGACAAATCCATTGCTGTGCTTCCTTTTGTTGACATGAGCCCGGGAAAGGATCAGGAATATTTAGGCGATGGGATTGCCGAAGACATCATTACGGCATTGTCGCGGATCAAAGGTCTTAAAGTTATCGGTCGAACTTCTTCATTTCAATTCAAAGGAGAGAAGACTGATCTTCGCGATGTAGGCGAAAAACTAAATGTATTCAATGTGCTGGAAGGTAGTGTTATGAAATCAGGGAATAAAATTCGTATCACTGCTCAGTTGATCAATGTAAGTGATGGCGTGCAGATTTGGTCAGAGCGATTCGATAGAGAGATGGACGATATTTTTGCCATCCATGACGAGATTTCAAAAGCGATTTCTGATAAGATGAAAATCAGTCTCATGGGGAATCACACTCAAAGTGATCGAAAACCAACATCAAGCACAGAGGCTTTTGAAAACTGTCTGCGTGGTAACCAAATTTTAAGACCAGGCAAGGGAAATGAAGCTATGCCATTCTTTAAAAAGGCCATTCAACTTGACTCCAGTTATGCTGACGCTTACACGGGGTTGGCGTGGTCGTATTTTTTTTCGCGTGAAGGCGACCTACCGGAAACGTTTGACCAGATGTACCCGCTTGCCATGAAGGTGCTTGAATTGAATCCTGAATCTGAAGCACCGCATGCAATTCTGTATGAAATTTATTCGGTATATAAATGGAATTGGAAAATAGCGAATGAAGAATATCGAAAATATCTAAGTATAAATCCCCTGCCTCTGGTCGGGCATGCGTTGTACAAAGCGCAAATATTTGGTGATGTAAGAGGTGGCATCAAAGAGCTTGAGCAAAACCTTGAGGTTGACCCCATCAACAAAGGCGTGCTCCGCTTGTTGGGATCTCTTTATGGCATGGATAACCAATTTGCAAAAGGAAAAGAGTTGATCAATAAAGTTATTGAAATGGATCCTGCCTATGGGTTTTCGTATATAGACTTGGCTGCAATTAATATTCGGGCAGGTGAATACGATCAAGCACTTAAAATCCTTGAAAGGATAGATAAACTTAGTGGGCAAAAAGGTTTTTATTCCAACCTCTTTCGGTTATCAGCACTGGTTAAAGCCGGCAGGATGGAACAAGCCAAGAAATTGTATGCAACCATGGATTTGTCCAAACCTAATGATAGTATCGGCTCTTACTTGACTCCGTCTTCAAAAGCAAAAGTTGAGTTTTGGATGGGACATATGGATGAAGGATTCCGTTGGATGGAGAAGGCCTTTGATCAAAAGGAATTTGATGTATTAACCATTCGGTCTAACCCTGCTTATGATGTGATTCGTGATCATCCCCGATTCAAAGAGTTTATGAAGAAAGTTCCGTTTCCGCCTATCGATTAATCCTTTGTTGAGACGATCACTTTGCAACCTAAATATCCAAATGAACCCTTCCCTAAAACTTTTTTTTCTACTCCTGCTTGTAGTTGTAGCTTGCGACAACAAAAAGCCTTCAACAACAAGTAAGTCGCTAAATGATTTCAACAAAATTGTTGGACGCTGGGGGCAGATCGCTGTGGTGATCAATGGGAATGATGTGCCGAATGGAGCTATTACTCAAAATGGTCTGATACGGTATTATACATTTAAGGCTGACAGTACTTTTACAATTACCATGAACGATTCAATTAGAGAAGAAGGAAGGTGGTCTATTAACGACAAGGTCTCTCCCAAAATATTCGATCACACAGATCATCTAAAAGATCCGCCTTATGTAGTTCCAGGAATTTATGAAATCGGAGAGGACATATTCAAAATATGCATATGGGATCCTAAGCATGGTAAAGAGCATCCGACCAAATTTGTGTCCAAAGAAGAAAACGGTTCATGGATTATTATTTTGAAGCGTTTTCCTGAATAGCTCAAAGAGCCTTTTGAGCCTCGTTCCATTTTCATCACTTTGCAAAACTGGCTATCTTTGATAAATGTCTTCTATAGTTCCCGGCTTCGAGTACGACATCTTTATCTCATATCGCCACAATGATAACCGCAGTGGCTGGGTAACTGATTTTGTAAATGCGTTGCAAGAAGAATTGGCTGCTACCATCAAAGAACCGTTATCAATCTACTTCGATAAGAATCCGCACGATGGGTTGCTTGAAACACACAACGTTGACAAAAGCCTCGAAGGAAAACTGAAGTGCCTCATCTTCATTCCAATTTTATCGCAGACTTATTGTGATCCAAAATCTTTTGCTTGGCAACATGAGTTTTGTGCGTTTAATCAGTTGGCGAAAGAAGATCAGTTTGGAAGGGATATTAAATTGAGTAATGGAAATGTTGCGAGCAGAATTCTCCCAATAAAAATTCATGAGCTTGATGATGAGGATAAAGCGATCATTGAAAATGAGACTGGGGAGTTGCTAAGATCAATTGAATTTATTTTTAAATCACTAGGCGTAAATAGGCCCCTTCGGTTGAATGAAGATCACCCTCAGGATAATCTAAACAAAATTTTTTATCGAGATCAAATCAATAAAGTAGCCAATACAGTAAAGGAATTGGTCACTAGAATAAAAAATCAAACACAAGATTCTCAAGTCAAACCTTCTAGCTCGACACCTGCTTCCGGTGCAAAAGATTACAAGAAAGTAAAAGGAAGTTTCTGGGAGGAGATTAAACAAAGAAAAATTGTAAGGGTAGCTTCAGTCTATGCGGTTTCTGCTTGGGTTGTTATACAGATAGCAAGCACAATTTTTCCTCCGCTCAACATGCCGGCATGGGCGCTCACGTTTGTGGTTGTTTTGGTGTTGCTCGGGTTTCCTGTTGTATTGATTTTCGCTTGGGCAATGGAAGTGAAGCATGAAAGTAAAATCCAAAACACTGCGCAAACCAAAAAATCATTTTTCATTAGTTGGTATGCTGTTTTAGCTGTCGGTTTGATTTTGGGTTTAGCTACGCTCATCTACCATAAATATTTTCATGGCGACAAGCGGGGTGAATCGATTGCGGTTATTCCATTCATCAATATGAGTGATGATCCAAAGCAGGAATATTTTAGCGATGGTATGACCGATGAAGTTTTAACTCAGCTCTCTATGCTCAGTGATTTGAAAGTGATATCGCGTACCTCTTCAATGAAATTTAAAGGAGCAAAACTAACAGCGAAAGAAATAGCAGATCAATTGGGCGTTACGCGCATTTTAGAAGGGAGTGTTCAAAAATCGGGAACAAAGGTTAAAATCACTGTTCAATTAATCGATGCGCCTACAGATAACCACTTGTGGTCGAAAGTTTATGAAGAGGAATTAAATGATGTTTTTGCTGTTGAAAAAAAGATTGCGAATGAAGTAGCAAAGCAATTGGATCTAAAGTTAAGAGCCAGTGCTCAACAAAGTGTTGCAACCGTTCCGACACAAAATTCTGAAGCACACGAATATTACCTTAAAGGAAGAAGTTTTTGGAATTTGCGGACGAAAGAGAGTTATGATAGTGCTGAATCTTATTTTAATAAAGCAAAGAAAATTGACCCACAGTTCGCTCTGGCTTATTCTGGTCTGGCAGATTGTTATACGTTTAATACAAAAGGCTTGGCTCAATCGGACGCGATTCCAATTGCAAGGTCATATGCATTGAAAGCCCTGCAGCTCGATAGCAATCTTTGCGAAGCAATCACCACCGTTGGTTTCATTCAATCCCACTTTGATTACGATTGGAAACGAGCTACTGAATCGCTACAGAAAGCGATTCGATGCAACCCCAATTATCCGATTGCATACGCATACCTCAGTAATATTAAAGTGGCCAATTCCGATAAGAGTGCATTGAATGAAATTGCTAAAGCGCTTGAGCTCGATCCATTGTCGCCTAGCTTAAACTGGATAAAAGGAAGAGATTACTATTCATTCCATCAGTTCGAGCTATGTAAAACCCAGCTTATCAATGCCATTAACCTTAATCCAAAGTTTAGTCTCGCTCGCACAATCTTATG
>DPLR01000314.1 GCA_003541895.1 Cytophagales bacterium
CTCTCAATTCAAATTTCTTCCGTTGAATCATTCAAATAATCGTTTGCACATAAACTTACCGATAGGTTGGAGGCAAAAAAGATTATATTTAAAATTGGTTTGTCAATTCTCAATGAATTTAGTTGGTATAACATCCAGAGTTATTCTTGTTCTCTTTGCTTTAGCGCTGCAAGAAGGCTATTCACAAGAACTTAGTAATCGCATTAATTTAACCGTACAAAACAAAGAAGTTTGGTTTGATACGTTTGTTACTGGCAACAAACCAGAGTTGGTCAACGGCCGTGAATACTTTACCGCTTTTAATGGTGCAACTACCAACCCATTTTTTGGTACGCTGCAACCTCAGAAATGCCAATTGTGGTATGATGAACAGTACTACCCAGAAGTGAATTTGTTACTGGATTGCTATGTCGACAAATTGGTGCTTCGGCAGATAGATAAAGGAGGCCTCACAGTTATCATTGAACTTGACCAGAATAAAGTTGAGAAATTCATTTTAGGGGAGCACTTGTTCAAAAAAATAAATATCGACAACCCATTTACTTTATTGAAAGGGAATAATTTTTACGATGTCCTGTACGAAGGAAAAAAAATTAATCTCGTGGCCAAACGCAAGAAAGTTTCTTTTAATAATCAGGACAATCTTAAGCTGGAGTACAGGCTCGAAGATGAAATGTATATCCTTTACAAGGGGAAATTCATTCCCGCCAAAGGCACCAAAGGGTTACTCTCGTTGATGGGAGGCCGCGCCCCGGAAGCGAAGGTATTTATGAACTCACGAAAGTTACCGGCCAGAAAGATAAGTGATGCTTCGTTGCGAGAGTTAGTGATTTTTTGTGATTCAAAAATTGAATAGAAATTGAACATGAAAATTCATACCACCTTTTTTGTCATCTTCAGTTTTCTCGCGGCATTGGCGCAAGCGCAAAAATTAAAAGAGATTTCAATCCACGCAGATCGCTTACCGATGGCCAAATTCATCGAAGAAGTTGAGCGAAAATCTGGATATCAGTTTTTCTATTTTAAAAAGTGGACCGATTCTTTGGAGGTAACGCTGCATCAAGAAAATAAACCTGTCAATGAAATACTAACCGAAGCGTTTGCACATACCCGACTACAATTTTACGTTCAGGAAAATAAAATTATCCTCTCGTACAACACGCCCATCATTGAAGGTCTTGCCACCGATTTCTTTTCTGAATCGCAAAAGGTGAGCGAAACAAATTTCAAATTTGAAAAAGAATATGTGCCCGATATTCAGCGAGCAGGAGAACAAGTGAAAAAAAGTATTGAAATCGGCCAACGGCAAGCAAATCCGAAATCAAAGGCAACCTTGACTGGCTACGTGAAAGAAAAAAAATCGAATGAAGCAATTACCGGGGCCGTCATACAAATTGATAAACTGACTGTGGGCACAACCACGAACGCTGCGGGTTTCTACTCTTTGTCAATACCTCCCGGAACATATACCATCGTAGTAAAATACGTGGGGATGGTTACAGAGAAAAAAGAAATCATATTATACTCAGATGGCAAATTGGATTTTTCATTGGCAGAAGACATCATCTCGTTAAAAGAAGTAACTGTTGAGGCCGATCGCGATGCCAACATCTCGGGCATTCAGATGGGAAAATCAACGTTGGAAATGAAGTCAATAAAAAATGTCCCAAAAGTTTTAGGTGAAAATGATATTCTCCGTGTTGTTACCATGTTGCCCGGAGTGAAGACCGTTGGCGAAGGCTCTGCTGGTTTGAATGTGCGCGGTGGCAATGCTGATCAAAATTTGATGTTGATGAATGAGGCTACCATTTATAACACCTCCCACTTCCTCGGTTTCTTTTCCGTTTTTAATTCGGATGCAATTAAAACTTCAGAATTGTACAAAAGCGCGATCCCTGCACAATATGGAGGCAGGCTTTCATCCATTTTTGATGTTCAACTGAAAGACGGAAACCAGAAAAAATTTTCGGGCAATGGCGGAATCAGCCCAGTGTCTGCCCGAATGGTCTTTGAAATCCCGTTGATTAAAGATCGCACCTCGCTAATGCTTGGTGGAAGAACTACCTATTCGGATTGGATTTTAAAACAAGTACCAAATTCATCCTTGAAAAATTCAAGCGCTTCATTTTATGATTTGGTGGGCAGACTCAGCCACAAATTCAATGAAAACAACACGCTGGCTTTATCGTACTACTACAGCTTTGATAAATTTAAACTGGGAAGTGATTCCGTTTTCTCGTACTCCAACAACCTTGCCTCACTTCAATGGCGAACACGTATAAATAAAAATCTTTTTAGTCAGCTAAGTTTAACGCACAGTGGATACAATTATCAAATCGACTACCAAGCACAGTCGCACGGGAAAGTTCAAAAAAAATCAATCAATGATTTTGATTTAGGTTTCGGCATTGATGAGACCAATGCGAAATTAGAATTCAATTATTATCAAGGGGTCCACAAAATTGATTTTGGTTTACAATCAAAATTATACAATCTAAACCCAGGGTTTATCAATCCTAAAGGTGATTCTTCAATTGTAAGTCGCCAGCAAGTTCAAAAAGAAAGAGGTTTAGAAAACGCTCTCTATGTTTCAGACAACATTGATATTTCGTCAAAGTTCTCGGTAGGTTTAGGATTGCGCTTCTCTTCATTTACCGCACTCGGCCCTCGCTCAATCTATGAATATGCAGCGGGCCAGCCGAAAGACAATTTATCTTTGATCGATAGTATAACGGCAGGCAATGGCAAACCGATTAAAACATTTTACGGCCCTGAGTATCGACTGTCTGCTCGCTACTCACTCTCAGAAAAGGCTTCAGTGAAGATAAGTTATAATCGCACAAGGCAATACATTCACATGCTCTCGAACACGATTTCAGTTTCACCGACTACCACTTGGAAACTTTCAGACCCCAACGTATTGCCCCAATATGCTGATCAGCTAGCAGCAGGTTACTACAAAAATTTATTCAACAATACTGTTGAAGCTTCTGTTGAAGCCTATTATAAAGAGATGCACAATGTGCTCGATTACAAAGTCGGCTCTGAACTAATTTTGAATAAACACATTGAGCAAGATATTTTACAAGGCCAAGGGCGCGCTTATGGTATTGAGTTCTTGTTGAGAAAGCGGAGTGGCAAATTGAACGGGTGGATTAGTTACACGTATTCAAGAACTTACTTGCAGATGAATGGAGCATATCAGTCTGAAAAGGTAAATGGAGGAAATTTTTATCCAGCCAATTATGATAAGCCACATGATGTGAGCGTGGTTGGTAATTACAAATTTACCAGGCGATACAGCTTGTCGATGAACTTTGTTTACAATACAGGCAGACCTATCACGTATCCAATTGGTCAATATCAATTTGGCGGTGGATATAAAATAGATTACTCTGATCGAAATCAATTTCGGATACCTGATTATATACGACTTGACTTGGGTGTAAATATTGAGGGCAATCACAAAGTAAAAACGGTGGTACATGGATTTTGGAGTATCTCCATCTACAATGTGCT
>DPLR01000255.1 GCA_003541895.1 Cytophagales bacterium
GCCGTTAATTAATGTTTCATTATTCAGTTGTCAAAGACCATGCGATGTTTTGCATCTTCCAGCGAATGAAGTCATAAACACTTGGCTTGTATGGCTTAACAAGCAACTTCATTCCTGCTTCATGTGGTTCTCTGTCTCGCTTTTTGTTGTTGCATTCGTAGCAAGCAGCCACACAGTTTTGGAAATTGGTTTTTCCACCACGAGACTTAGGTACAACGTGGTCGATAGTTAATGTTACGTCCTTCGTACCACAATATGCACAACGGAACTTGTCTCTGATAACAACCAATTTCTTTGAGTAAACTGGAACCGTTTTGCGCAAAAAGTTTACATATTCAACCAGTCTGATTACTTTTGGTACAAGCATCTTAACTGTTCGTTCTGCGCTAACGATCATTTTCTTGGTTGCTTCAACAACTACTGCTTTCTTATTCAACACCAAATTGATTGCGCGTCTGTACTTCACAACGTTTAGTGGAGAAAAGTCAGCGTTTAACACAATTACAGTAGTTCCTTCCATTGTGCACTCCTTATCATTTTAGTTTAGCTATTACAAACTTCATTCCCTCTGCATGAGAATCCGTAACAGTTAGTATTCATTGGTACTCTCCCTATGTTCTCATGATCAGATGACCAATTCCCCGTTACACAATTTTCGTAATGTCTCCACAAAAAACACATGTTCGTGCTCCAAAACTCTTTTACTTAAAGACTCCGCGTCATCACCATCCATCACCGGAACAACACACTGGCTGATTATTTTTCCCCTATCGTATTCTTCATCAACGATATGTATTGTAATTCCAGTTTCCTTTTCACCGGCATCAATCACTGCTTGATGAACCCGTTTTCCATAAAATCCTTTACCACCATATTTAGGTAGCAATGCTGGATGTATATTCAAAATCATACCTTTATAGTAATTTATTACTTTCTTTGGCAACAATTTTAAATATCCAGCCAAAATTATCCAATCAACGTCATGTTCTATGAGCAACTTAAGCATCGCATCGCTTAATTCATTTTCATTGCTATGCGTATATGAACTCAAATAATGAGCCGAAATCTTTTCTGCTCTTGCTTTCCGTAAAGCCCCACTATCAGCTTTGTTACTTATAAGCAGCACAGGAACCGCATTTATTGTATGGTTCCTACATGCATCAATAATTGCTTGCATGTTGCTTCCATTACCAGATGCAAAAAACCCAAGTCTCAATTTGTGACCTCCATCAAAAGTTTAATTTGGCTGCGGGTGCTGGGATCGAACCAGCGACATACTGATTAACAGTCAGCCGTTCTGCCTCTGAACTAACCCGCAACAATTAAACGCTGTATACAATGAAAACTAAATCTTGTCAAGAAAAAAATTAACTACCAACGAAAAAACCCCCAACCCATTGCTGGGAAGGGGGTCTATTTTTAGAACCCTTTTACTTCTTCACAATGGACTTACTCAATCATTTTCATTAACATTAGGGTATTGCTGAGATTTCTCTTTAAATATTGGCGATCACAATCATGCATCGGGCTAGCATTATTATAAAATTGTTCTGCGTTCATTGAAAGAAACATAATTTCGATTCCGCCGTATTGACTAATTGTCTTATTGGTTGCCGCCACCATCAAAAAGAATGTGGCATATGTTAGATTCTTACTATCCAAAATGTCAATTACTTTTTGCATATCTTTAAAAACTGGTTGCATATCTTGCCCCTGTTTCCTTAAGGCTCGAAATGTTTCAAACCCAACCAAGGATGCAATTGTGCTTGCTGTATCGGGATTTTCTAGTTTGGAATAAATCAATGATCCCTGACACTCTGGTTTCATAACAACAGTATTAGTTGTAGCACATGCAGAAACCATAGTCAAGGAAAAAATTAACGCAAAAATTGTTAGGAAAACTCTTTTCATTTTTATCTCCTACCTTCGTTCGCTTATATATACTTAATTATAAAAATTTGTTATTTCCATTGGGTTTTTCTGTGTTTTTTCCAGCTTTTGGTAACAGTACGACAAATATCATCCCATGGATTTGGTAAATTCCTAGCATTTCTTCTTGCTCTCCAAGGAACACCATCAACTTTTGCCGCGAAAGACCACCTACGTTCTTGAGTAGTTTTCATGTGACGGTAATATCCACCACCACTACGCTTTCCAATATACGGAACTGGACCGCCACGATAAGTATATATTTTATTACTTCTATACCACCACGCTTTATGTTTTTGTCTTCCAGTAGCGTAGTTAAATTCTTTTAGATCTTCGCGTATTTTTGTTGGATCAAGAACTATACCTTTTTGCATAGCAACGAAATCTGCCGTATAAATATACTTACGTTCTTCAAAATCGTATTTATCTACTCTGAAAACGACACCAATGCGATTGCAAATGTTATAGTTTATTAAAGACAAAAATTTACGATACGAAGAATAAGTATATACTTCTCCAGATCGACTTCTCAAAATAACTGGTGATTCGATTGGAACTACAGCATAAGATTTTTGTTTCATACTTTCCTCCCATAAGTGTTAGTAACTTACGGGAATCCATCGCTATAGAATTTTTTCATATTCCATCTCCTTTCTATTTTTTAATTATAGATAATTAGTTTCTATCCATTCTTTAATAAAGCTTGGTGTTAGCTGTGGGTAATATCCCTTCCAGTCTGCTCTTTCCAAATCTTCCCAAGACATTCCAGTCATCTCAGAATGATCTACTAAATATCGAATACCATCTGGACTAATAAAAT
>DPLR01000279.1 GCA_003541895.1 Cytophagales bacterium
CGGGATGAGTTGGGTATGATTAAGGAAAATGAGACTTTTTTTCAGGTGATTGAGGAAAAATAATTACGTAGGTGATAGTGCCGCGTTAGCGGTTACGTGACGTTTATGCCGCCGATTTATCTCAGGTAGCGAAAGGACGCATAGTCTCGGATTAATTGTACGTAAAAAACGCAGGTAAATTTATGGCATTTATGGTGATGGAACCAACGAATCAGACCTTCCAAGAATTAATTGGTAATGGTGTAAAATATCAGGTTCCTAGATTTCAAAGAGATTATGCTTGGGATCGAGAACAATGGGAAGACTTATGGTCTGATATTGAGACTATTGATGATGAACAATATCATTATATGGGCTATATAGTTCTTCAACGCAAAAGCCAGCATGATTTTGAAGTGATTGATGGACAGCAAAGGCTTATTACCCTTTCACTGGTTGTACTCGGCGCAATGAAAAACATTCAGTTGTTAATCAATAATGGAGATGAAGCCGAAGAAAACAAAGAGCGTTTAGGTGTTTTGACAGATCGTTATATTGGCTCTAAAAACCCTATTTCTTTAAAAGTTGACAGTAAGCTTTCCTTAAATAGAAACAATAGCACTAATTTTAAATTAATTTGTTCTTCACTAGAGGCACCTAATAAAAGAGGCCAAACAAACACCAATAAACTACTGAACAAATGCTTTAAATTTTTTGAAGAAAAAAAAATGGGCAATACTGGTCAAGAGATTGCCGAGTTCATTGAACGTGTTTCTTCAGGCATGGTTTTTACCAAAATTGTCGTACAAGATGATTTGAATGCCTATAAAGTATTTGAAACATTAAACGCACGGGGCGTACAGCTATCTACTCCCGATTTGTTGAAAAATTACATATTTTCAGTTGTAACAAAAGATAATAATATTCCAGACGAAGAGTTAAATGAACTTGATGAAAGTTGGTCTGAAATAGTTTCCCAACTAGGGGAGAGTAATTTTACCGACTTCATTCGCTATCATCATAATTTCCAAGCAACATTGGTTACAAAAAAAGACCTGTTTTCATCGGTTCGGAAGTTGATCAATACGCCAGAAAAGGCTTATGAGTATCTTCGCTCTTTAAGTCAGTACGCGCCTGTTTATGCCTCGCTTTTAAATCCACATGATGAATGGTGGGCTAACCAAGATGTTGTTTATCGGGATGTTAAAAAATATCTGGAAGGATTTGACTTGTTTAACATTAAACAACCGCTTACCGTTCTAATGGTTGCCTTTACTCAGTTTTCTGGTGAGGAGTTTATAAAACTTTCCAAGTACTTGTACATTCTAGCTATTAGATACAATGTAATCTGTCATCTTTCTCCTAATGAGCAAGAAAATGCTTATAATCAGCTTGCCATAAAAATCCATGCAAAGGAATGTACTCGCGCAAGTCATGTTAAAAATAATGATATTTTTAGAAAACTTTATCCTAGCGACGAGTCATTTTTAAATGCGTTTGAATTCCATAAAATGCCAAGCAAGCGTTCTGCAAAAAAAATAAGATTTCTTTTAGCCGAAATAGAAACTTATTTGGGGCATGAAACAGATCCTACCAAAACAACATTAGAGCATGTATGTCCCTATAATCCGGATGAGGACTGGGATAATTATTTTGGAGAGGGCATTAATGATATTCAAGATCGTTTAGGAAATGTGGTTTTGCTTGAGAAAGATGAGTTAAAAAGAGCAAGTTTTGAAGATAAGAAAAGGGCTTATTTAGATGCTCACTATCCATTGGCTCGACAAGTTTCCTCTTATGATAAATGGAACTTACAAAACTTGAATGCTTACCAAGCGTGGCTATCAGAACAAGCGGTAGAAACTTGGAAAGTTTCATATAAATAAAGCTGTAAGGCGGATTCGCGCGAGCAATCCGCCATAATCGAAGGCCGTAAGTCGGAACCGTTTACGGGTTCCGACGAATTAACTTCCTCGCATTTTTTGACGGTTCACCCTTCGGGCATCCGTCCTACATCCAAAAATCCAATTGCAAAAAATTTGCCCCATGTTACGATGACCATGTGCTGACCATATTGATGAGGAATAGCCATGAAGACCTCAACTGAACGTATCCCGGTTCTGGTAACCAAGGTTCAAAAACAACAATTGACTGCCAAGGCTAAAGCGGCAGGGCTGTCCACGGGTGAATTTCTGCGCCGTGCGGGGGAGAATTATTCGGCTTCGGAAGACCAGGACTTGAAGGAAGGCCTGCTGGACCAAGTAGTTAAAATCACTGCCAAAACCGAACAAGCCATTGATGATGCCTTGGCTTTCGTCGCCGCTTCGGAACATCGGCTGATGGAACTGGATGCCAAGGCAAAAAAACCTATTTAGAGCGAACAAAGTAATAGAGGCTAGCAATGGGGATTTCGGAAAAAGTGTGGGATGTGTTAACCACCGTCATAAAAATGGACGACAAGGTGGAACGAATGGCCGATACCATCAAAGGCCAACAAATGCGGATTGAAGATTTGACCCTACGTGTTGTACGCCTTGAAACGGCACTTGAAATTGCCTTGGTGTCACAAAAACCTAAAACAACATCGAAAAAGTTATCTTAAGTATGTGTAGATACCATCTCTCCGTATCAA
>DPLR01000678.1 GCA_003541895.1 Cytophagales bacterium
TAATGGTTCGTGGGTCGGAAGCGGTGGTTTTAAAAATGGAAAAGAATATTACGGACTTAAGTTGCCACTCGGAAATTATGATAAAGGTGGCCCACTATTTTTTGTCCAATATACTTTTCAAGGAATCGATCCCAACGGATTGAAAGATTCATTGGGAAATGATTATTTCGAACAAGGAAAAAATCACACACTCATCAATCGTGCTTATTGTGTTGAGAACCCCAAAAAATACAAAGGGTACAGCGGTCAATGTTGGGGGCTTACCGCAGGTGATAGTTTTAAAGGTTATGCTGCGCATTGTTCTGAAGTTGATCTGGGAGTGATACAACCTACAGCAGCTATTTCATCCATGCCGTATACGCCTAAAGAAAGTATCCAGGCACTCCGTTATTTCTATGAAGAGCTTGGCGATAAAATTTGGAGCGACTATGGTTTTGTGGATGGATTCAGCATCCATCACAATTGGTATGCAAAATCGCACCTCGCCATTGATCAAGGACCGATAATAGTGATGATTGAAAATTACAGAACAGGTTTGTTATGGAAATTATTCATGAAAAACCCTGACGTACAAAATGGCTTGAGGCGATTAAGTTTTACTTCCCCCTACATCAAAAAATAACGGGTTATGAAAATTGAAATCTCACGCCAAAAATTTTTGCACTATACTGCAGCTGCTGGCTCGGCCTTATTACTTTCTTCATTGGAAAGTTTTGCCATTGAAGAAAACAAAAAATTGCGTGTGGCCATTATTGGCTGCGGTAGTGTAAGCAACCGGTACATTCCACATTTACAAACCTCTTCTTTGATTGAGATTGTTAGCCTTTGCGATATAAAGTATGATCGTGCAGAAGCACAGAACAAAAAATATAATGTCAACGCCACTACCTATCCTAACATTGATCAACTACTTGCGGGTGTGCCATTCGATATGATGGTAACACTTACCGATATGCAGCAGCATGGCATGCTCAATAAAAAAGCGTTGAATGCAGGCAAGCATGTGTGGAGTGAAAAGCCGATGGCGAATACGTATGCCGAAGGAAAAGCATTATTGGACTTAGCCAAGAGCAAAGGCTTGCGCATTTGGGGAGCACCAGCGGTTGTCAACAGCCCGCAGTTTGCTTTTATGAGCAAATGCATTCAAGAGGGAAAACTTGGGAGAGTTGCCAGTGCACACGGACAATACGGACACACTGGCATAAGTTGGAGTGCATTTTTTTACGAAAAGGGTGGTGGCAGTATGCCTGATCTAGGTGTGTACAACATGGCAACTTTAACTGGATTACTCGGCCCTGCTAAAAGTGTGATGGCCATGTTGAGCATTGTAAACCCAGAGCGCACAGTCGATGACAAAGGAAAAATAAAAGTAGAAACCGAAGACAACGCTCATGTTTTATTAGAGCATGAAAAAGGGATGATCAGCCACGTGATGTGCGGGTTTAATTATTTTGATCCGCATGGCCATGAAGCAGGGAGTCAAGCGTTGCACTCCATTCAGATTTATGGTGATAAAGGAAACCTACGATTGATCGGTTACGATTGGGAAACCAACGGTGTTGTATTGGATAATTCGTGGGACGAACCGCCTAAACTGCTCAGCACTGATAAAGGAAATTATGTTTGGCAACAAGGAGCAACCGTGATAGGCGAATCGCTTGTCAATAAGACTGAGCCCTTGATCAATGTTGAACATGCGTTGCATGTGTTGGAAATTATTGAAGCAGCAAGAGAATCATCAGCCTCAGGAAAAAAAATACTTTTGAAGAGCTCATTTCCTTGGCCGGTCGTTAAGTAATAAAATGATTTTCTGAATTTTGATCTGTGCTTGAAGAGTAATTGAGCAGATTGTTTATTCAAAAATATCCCACTCTTCATTCAATACAGGGATGGCTTGATGCGCGGTTAGATCAAACTGACACGGAACAACGGAGACAAAATTATTCGCTATTGCCCACTCATCGTTGTCTTCACCTTTATCAAAGTTTACAAAGTTTCCACTCATCCAGAAGTAACTTCTTCCGTTTGGATCGAAGCGTTGATCAAAATCTTCAACCCATTTTGCGTTGGCTTGCCTACAAATACGAATTCCTTTAATCGATTCATTTCTTTTAGGCGGTATGTTTACATTCAATGCAGAGCCTTTGGGTAATCCTTTTCTCAAGACCTGTTGAGTAATTTTTTTTACATAACTCAGCCCGTGTGAAAAGTCAGCTTTGTGGCTGTAATCGCAAAGCGAAAAACCGATTGCTGGAGTTCCTTCAATGGCGCCCTCAATCGCAGCCGACATCGTGCCTGAATACAATACACTAATTGATGTATTACTTCCGTGATTGATTCCGCTCACTACCACATCAGGTTGACGTTGATCCTTTAAAATAAAATGCCTTGCTATTTTTACGCAGTCGGCCGGAGTGCCACTGCACTCGTAAGCTCGTACGCCTTCAAAAATAGATGATTCATTAAGCCGAAGGGTGTCGCCTACGGTAATGGCATGTCCCATGCCTGATTGTGGACTGTTGGGTGCAACAACAAGTACATCACCTAATTCTTTCATCACATTCACTAAGTTCAAAATTCCGTGGGAAGTAATTCCGTCATCGTTCGTCACTAATATCAGGGGGCGTTGCATTAAAAAATTATTTATGGTTGTAAAAGGAGTTATAGTACTCAATGATTTGTTTAAGCTGATACTTCTTTTCAAAATCCAACCGATTCTCTTTAACAAAATCGTGAACTTGATTCTCGTGACTTGCCATTAGGTCGTACCAATCGTTTTTTCTTCCAGAGAATGGCTCAATATCTCCATTCTCCTTTAAAATAAAGTAATTATCTACTAGTACCATTCGCGAAGAATAACTACCAAAACCATAAGGTGTGGAGTAGGATCTGTACTCAATTCTTTCCCGACTAAGCACGGTAATTTTTCCTTCAGCGACAGATTCAAAAAACACAGGACTTTTGTAGCCCCCACTCGGTGAATAAGGCAAAGAATAAAACGTGCGATAACGTTTATACGTGTTGTCAAAAATTTCGAACGACAATACTTTCCGAGCAGAAAAACTTTCTAAACG
>DPLR01000569.1 GCA_003541895.1 Cytophagales bacterium
AGTGAGAGTACTTCAAAAAGAATTGAATGGCTGAAATCGGCAACGATATTTTCAAAGCGAAGGAATTACTGGAGCAGGGAAAATTGGTAGCCATTCCAACGGAAACGGTTTATGGATTGGCGGGCAATGCATTGGATTCCTCTTCGGTGGCGAAAATTTTTGAAGTGAAAAATCGTCCGTATTTCGATCCGCTGATTGTTCATGTCCCAGATATTGATTCAGTGAGCAAGTACGCTGAAGAAATTCCCGCCAAGGCAAAACTATTAATGAATGAATTTTGGCCAGGACCAATTACATTTTTGCTGACTAAAAAACCGATCATCCCGGATTTAGTTACTTCGGGTCTGGATCGTGTTGGCATTCGTTGCCCGCATCATTCGCTTACGCACGAACTTTTGAAGTCGCTTTCATTTCCGTTGGCGGCACCCAGTGCAAATCCGTTTGGGTATGTAAGCCCAACAACACCTCAGCATGTAAATGATCAGCTGGGCGATAAGATCGATTACATTTTAGACGGAGGTGAATGTAACGTGGGCATTGAATCGACCATTGTTGGTTTCGAGAATGACGAAACCATTGTTTACCGAGTGGGTGGATTGAGCGTAGAAAAAATTGAGTTGATTGTAGGCGATGTAAAAGTTCAGACGCAATCCGTTTCCAATCCACATGCGCCAGGACAATTGCAAAGTCATTATGCACCACGGAAAATTTTGAAAGTGGGAAACATTCAGGAGTTGCTAATCCAAAATAAAGGCAAACGAATTGGTATCCTTTCCTTTCAAAAAAAATATTCTGGCGAGGAGATCAATCAGCAAATTATTCTTTCACACTCGGGTGATTTGAAAGAAGCCGCCCAAAAACTTTTTTCCGCCTTGCGCGAACTTGATAAATCAAATGTTGAAATAATTTTAACCGAAGAAGTTCCCAACATCGGATTGGGCAGGGCCATCAACGATCGGTTGAATAGAGCGGCAGTGAAATAGATTCAATATTTAAAATTCAAGATTTAAAATTTTGACCTAAATTCACTTTTTGAATTTTAAACTTTGAATTTCGAATCCATCTTATGAAAAGAATATTAGTCCTTACCGGTGGTGGCGATTGCCCCGGCCTTAATGCCGTGATCCGCGGAATTTGCAAAAGCGCACGCAGAGAAAAAGATTGGGAAGTGTATGGCAGCATTGAAGCGTTTAACGGTGTGCTCAACGAACCGCAAGAAATCATTCATCTCAATTCAAAACGCACGGCCGGCATTCACATCAAAGGTGGAACGATTTTAAAAACCACGAACAAAGGCAACCCAATTAAGTTTCCTGTGCAGCAGCCCGATGGTTCTTTTAAATTCATTGATCGGTCGGATGAGTTGGTGACGAAATTGAAGAAGTTAAATTTTGATGCAGTCATCAACATTGGGGGTGATGGCTCGCAAAAAATTTCGAAAGTGCTTTTCGAAAAAGGAATTCCAATCATCGGTGTTCCAAAAACGATCGACAATGATCTTTCCGCCACCGACATGACTTTTGGTTTTCAGACTGCCGTGCAAATTGCCACCGATAGCTTTGACAAACTAGTAACTACTGCCGAGAGTCACCATCGCGTGATGATCATGGAAGTGATGGGTCGCGATGCAGGCTGGATTGCCCTACATACCGCCATTGCCGGTGGAGCTGAAATCTGTTTGATCCCCGAGATTCCATACGATGTAAATAAACTGGTGAAGCGAATTGACCTGCGTTATAAAAAAGGAAGAGGTTTTGTGAACATTGTTATTTCCGAAGGAGCAAAAGCAAAAGAGGGAACGGTTACAGCTTCTGCAGGAGAGAGAGGCTCAGAACATGTGCGTTTGGGCGGTGTTGCTTATCAACTTTCAAAACAATTGAAGGACGCAGGTTGTAAAGCAGAAATTCGTGAAACCGTTTTGGGCCACGTGCAACGCGGAGGTACTCCTTCCGCATTCGACCGCGTGTTGGCATCTGCCTTTGGTGTGAAAGCATTTGAACTTGTTGCCGAAAAAGATTTTGGTAGAATGGTGGCGCTACGAAACAACACCATCACCAGTGTAACACTTGAAGAGGCAACCAAAGAACCCAATTTTGTGAAGAGCGAAACTACCTACTTGCTAAAAGCAGCGAAGGGACTTGGGATTAGTTTTGGGGATTGAAAAAATAGAATTTAGTAGTCAGGAGTTAGTAGTTAGTTGAAATGGCAGCTTGCTTTCTGGATCGATTAAAAGAGTTCGTTGAGAAATCTCATCCGAAGAAGAAACTTAATAAGAGCAAATAAAAAAGCCGTCTGTAAAGACGGCTTTTACTTTTAAAATCTTTGAATTCCTTAAGCGTACTGGTTCAACATCACAGGCATCACCAGCATCAAGATGTCTTCTCCTTTTTCTTTTTCAGAAGGATGGATTACGCCTGCTTTATTCGGTGCAGACATGTTCAATTTGATTTGATCAGTGTCGAGGTTGCTCAACATTTCGATCAAGAAGCGTGCATTGAAACCAATCTCAATGTCTTCGCCTTCATGTTCGCATGAAAGCCTTTCATTGGCCTCGTTGCTGAAATCCAAATCTTCCGCTGAAACCTGGAGTTCACTTCCGGTAATTTTCAAACGAACCTGGTGTGTCGTTTTGTTAGCGTAAATGGAAATCCTCTTCAAAGAGCCCAAAAGATCTGTGCGGCTAATCGTCATCTTGATTGGATTAGATGAAGGAATTACGTTTTCGTAATCAGGGAAACGCTCGTCAATCAAACGGCAAATCATTTTGATGCTTCCGAAGCGGAAAAATGCGTTGCTCATATTGAAGTCGATGCTCACGTCCGTATTTTCTGTGGGCAAAGTTGCTTTCAATAAGTTCAACGCCTTGCGGGGAATAATGATGGTGTTTCCGTTTTCTGATTTAATATCGGTTCTGCGGTAGCGCACCAAACGGTGGCCATCGGTTGCCACGAAGGTTGTATTCTTCTCGCCAAGGTTAACATACACACCCGTCATTGCCGGACGAAGCTCATCGCTGCTTGTTGCAAAAATGGTGTTGTTGATAGCGCGTGCTAAAACTTCAGTTGAAATGTTAGATGAAAAATCATTTGAAACTGCAGGTACTTTCGGGAAGTCAGTTGCGTTTTCACCCGCTAATTTGTAGCGGCCGTTATCAGAACTGATTTCAATGCTATAGGTTGATTCGTCAATTGAAAAAGTTACCGGTTGATCGGGAAGGTTCTTCAATGTTTCCAGCAAAATTTTGGCTGGCACAGCAATGTTTCCTTTTTCTTTCGACTCTACGTTAATCTCGGTGATCATCGAAGTCTGAAGATCAGAAGCAGTAACGGTAAGTTTGCTTTTATCGATTTCAAAAAGGAAGTTTTCAAGTATAGGAACTACCGGGTTGGTAGTGATTACGCCATTGATGTGCGAGAGTTGTTTCAGCAAGTAGCTGGAATTGACAATAAACTTCATGCGATGAAAATTAGTGGTTTAAACGGGCGGTAAAGTTAGAAATAAATGGCAATCAGAAAAACCTAAAATCCGCCTGAAAAAAAAGAGATCCGCAATAACATGCGGATCTCGAAAAAAACCCTAGATAATGACAAAACCTATGTTTACGGGTTTGGCACTTTAACCTTAGTCCTTCTATATTTTCCTTTCAATTTTCCGACTAGTATGGTAGCGTTGCCTGCCGTTTGATAAGATAAAAAAGGAATCCATCTTGTTTTGGTCGAGTCGTTAGTTGACAAAAGACTCTTAGTTTGGTTACCCAGAGAGTCGAAAGTAACCAGCACGGGAGTCACTTTTACACCGTTGTTCTTTAATCTCCTGTGAAACTCATCAGATTCATTCAATCGTAAGCCTTTTATCCTTTCATTGAAGATCAAGTTCAAAGAATTTTTGCTGTTGTTGAATGTTGGAAAATAGTTAAACAAGGGGTGCGATAACTTGTTAAGTGTCGATACATATTTAAATTCACCCTTATCGGTAATCGAAGTAAAGGTATGTACGCCCCCGTAAGGACCTAATTCTTCCGTAGCCAAAATGATTCCTGTTTTATAGCTAACCAACGACAAGAATTTAAGGTGTTGATGTTTGCTTTTTGGGCCAGGCTCATTTTCGTTTGTAAGATTATATAGTTTCATGTCATCAGCTCGGAAAAGCGAAGGGTTAATTTTTCCAAAAAATATTCCCTTGTATTGATTTCTTGAGTTGATATCTGCATAATAACCAACAACTTTCGTTTCATCGCGGTGATTTGTATACAGTAGGATATCCGAAATGCGGTTTAGCCCAAGATTAATTTCAGAAATATTCTTTCGGTCAGGAGTAAATGCCCAAACAGAGAACTTTGGTTGCGCAGCCTTTTTATCGTATTGATGAAAGCTAAAGAATAACTCGCCCTTATTGTTCATCGTAACTTCAGATAACCAAATAAAGTTTGAGACGAAATTGTCTTGGGAAGGTAACTCAACAACTGCGTTGCTGAGTAAATTAAGATTGCGATCAAAAGTTTTAATGAAAAGTTTATTGGTGACATTTCGTTTTGAAATGGGTTGGAAAACCACAACACCAACCTTACTCGAATCAGTAGACCAGGCTACATGCACATAACTTTGCATTCCACCTTTTAACTGAAAAACGTTTACAACATTTCTATTCTCTACTCCATTCAGCGAAAATTGATGTGCTGTAATTTTTATAAATGTTGACTCTGCATTGCCAGATGAGGTGAACAATGTTATTTTATCTTTCACCATTAAATTTTTGGCGTGCACCCAATCGTGTTTGCCAAGTCCACTTTGATCAGTTTTTAAACTTAATTCTCTTGCAAAAACTCGGTTTAAATTTGAATCGAGTTTTTCAAGGAAGTACCTAGTTTTATTTTCGTACAACCAGAAACTGGCTTGAGTTCCTTTCTCTTCTCCAAAGCAGCCGAGCAGTCGAGCTTTAAGTACATCTTTATTTATATCATGTTTCTTTTGAGGGTGATACTTGACTGAATGATAGTGCTTGGCCGAATAGTGAGTTGGGTAAAACTTTTCTTTTGGCTTGGTTAAACTCAATCCCCAACTGTAAGAAACTGTGAGGGCATTTCCTTTTGCTGAAACGGCATCCTGATACAAAACACTATTGTTTTGAGTGACCTGATAATCACCAGAAAATAGGGTGGGTGCGAACGAATATTTGAAGGAAAGAAACGATCTGGTTTTTCTATGCGGGCTGTAAAAAAATAAACCCGTTTCAATAAATGGACTTACGAAGTCTTGCGTGAAGTGACCATTCATTACGAGAGTTTCATTATTTGTTTTATCGGAATAGCTACGTAAATCTGAATACTGAGCCGTGCGATTGAAAGCCACCCCACCACCAAAAAATAATTGTATACCCAACCCATATCGGTCTTGCAAGTAATAGTGAGCTGCCAAGTACTTTGATGTATATGAAACGCTTGGATCAAACTCACCATGATCATAATCTTGGGTAGCGCTTTGAAACCGATTATCTCTAAAGGCAAAATCTATATAATTCCTCATCAGCCCTGCCTCGATTCCAAATCTTCTTGAAAACCGATAATACATGGAAGTCTTAAGTGTCCAATGACTACCTTTTCGGTGGCCATCTTCACTGTCAATTTTTTTCGGGTCGTCATCATTGTCTCTGGTAATCCCATAATCAAGAATATTTCCATTCTGTTTGAAATTATATCGACTGACATTTCCACCGCCCTCAAAGCCTCCCAACAAAAACAATCCTCTTTGTGCCAATGAATTTTCAGAAAAAACAAGGCACAATAAACCCCATAGCAATATGTGTCGCATATGCTTATTTTTTTATTTAGCTAAAATGGTATGTGACTGTAAAGCCACATACCATTTTTGTAAAGTGCTTATTTGTTCAAATTGATAAACGGAGTATTCTGCCCAGAAATCTGAGGCAATTTCCCATCCCAGCGATCAATGGATCGATATTGAATTAAATCTTTGCTCACCGACTTGGCTAATTTCAAATTTGCCTCGGCTTGTGCAGTTGAGGTAAGTCTAATAGATTCTGCATCGGCAGCTGCTCTTATTTTGATGACGTCTGCGTTGGCTTTGGCTTCAATCACCTGGCTATTGGCGATAGCCGTTGCTTCGATTACACGACTTTCAGCTTCACCTTTCGATTTGGCAATTCTTTTTTGTGCTTCTGCCTCGATCTGCTTCACTTCATTTTGCGATTGCAATGCACGCTGGTTGGCTTCCAATTTTGCATTAATAGCCGCCTCGATGGAAGGAGGTAAGTGAAGTTCACCGATAGTATAAATGCGATCGATGATAATGCCATAGCGCTTTGTTTGCCTGGACACCATACTGTCAACTTTTAATAAGAGATCTCTTTTATGAACTCCGTAGATGGATTCAATTGGCATGTGTGAGGATGTGGTGTTTAGTGCATCTCGCACCATGTTTCGTAAGAAAATATTCGTGATCTCATCAATTCCTCTTCTATATTTTTGGAAGATAACAGGTATACTATCTTGTACTAAAGAGTAGCTGATTCCAAATTCACCGCTTACATCAAGGCCTTCTTTGCTCTGAAAGTTGATCGCTTTTTCATTGTCCCATACATAGTTTTGTTGAAAGACTGGGAATGTATAAATCTTACGGAACGGTCCAATTAGGTAGAGGCCAACTCCGAGTTGCTTTTCTTGTACACCGCGTTTATTGCCTGTGTTGTAAACTTCAATACCTCGGTAACCTGCAGGCACGGTTTTGATTGAACATGACGAGAGTATTGCACAGGCAGCTAAGGCAAGCGCAATTGAAAACAATTGTTTTTTCATAGTTATTATAGTTTGGTTTAAAATTGAGTGATGACAAAAAGTGGAAGTCAGCTGAAAGGAAAACCGCAGCTGAAAAAGAAGAGCAAGTGGACTTTAAATTCTGAAGTTACGTACCAGCAAATAGCATGGTACGGCTGGAATAGCTAAGTCAACAGAAGTTGAATAATTTCTGATTTTCGAATCGTCATTGTTGAGGCAACTCCTAAAATCAAGAATACTAAAACTTGGGAAGTCGAGGTTGTCAAAATCATCGTCTTCAAGATCATCTGCCGCAAGGGTAACCCACTGAATTGTTTTATTCTGGATAGAAGATGAGGGAGTTGAAGACTTGGTGAAATTAAATGAAAACGCCACCAAGAGCAGTGAAGCGAAAACCAGTGTAAGTTTTTTAAGGTGCATCACAAAAGTGAAAACTGACTTATCTAACGGTGACGACTGATAAAAGTTTTGAAAACACTGGAAAATTCTGATTAACGTTCTCCGTTTTATTATAAATTCGAAAAATTTCAGTTTATGAAAATGATTTGGTTTGCCTTTTTGATGTCTGCTAATGTGATCGGTTTTGGGCAATCTATCGAGCAATTTTTAAGTCAGCCGATTGAATCAAATCTGGTAGCCTCGCCCAATGGAAAGAAAGTAGTTTGGGTGATCAACGATAAAGGAGTGCGCAACATTCTTTTGAGAGTAGAAAGCGATCCGCCAAAGCAATTAACCAATTTTCAAAAGGACGATGGGCAGGAAATCTCTCAAATTTCTTTTTCTTCCAACAGTACTAAAATTACTTTTGTCAAAGGAGGTTTCGTTTTTATCAAAGACCTCTCTTCGGCTTTCTCTTCTTTAAAAATATCAGAAGGAAGTAACCCTCTTTTCTATCCGGATGGATTGAAATTGGCATTTGTAAAGCAGGGTCAATTATTTGAATCAACGTTGGATATAAAACCTGACATAAAGCAACTGTCGGAAATTTCAGGAATAAATTTTCTCAGACTTTCGCCTACTGAAAATGAAATTCTCTTCACAGGTTATCATGGCAAGCAGATTAACGCTGGCATATTTTCGTTGACTGACAGCAAAGTAAAATGGATAAAACCTGAGAATGCAACGGATTTATTTCCGTGTTGGTCGCCCGATGGAAAACAGATTGCTTTTATGAGAAGGCAAGATACCGTGGAAGGCGTGATGGTATGTGTGGCTGATGCCGCAACATTAGAGATAAAAACAGTGTGGGGCGCGAAGGTGAAGTCAGATGATTTCTTCTATCAAAATATTTCAAGACCAATTTGCTGGACAACCTCCAACCGGATTTTGTTTTATTCGGAACACACCGGGTGGCGCCATATCTTTTCAATAAAAGCAGATGGATCTGATCTTAAAGACTTAACTCCGGGCGAATGCGAAACTGACAACTACACGCTTGACGCATATGCTCAACATATTTATTATTCATCCAATTAAGAGGAT
>DPLR01000119.1 GCA_003541895.1 Cytophagales bacterium
AATAATTTATTTTATCTCTTGAAAGTATGATGTACTTTATTTACATTTTGCGTTTACATTTTTTCGGTTGCTTCAAAAAAAATCTCAGTGTGGATAAAATAAATTTGAAAAAATGCGATCGAGGTGTAGATTTGCTGCAATTCCGCATAAAGCGGTTACCTAAACGCACCATGATGAACGAAAAAATATCTGGTCTTCTCAAGTACCCCGCCATCGCTCTGCTATTCTTATTAAGTTTAACCTCTTTCGCTCAGGAAATCTCTAAAGATGCTGCTGTGATCAAAGCAGGCGAAGACTTATTTAATGGCAACTGTAAATCATGCCACCGTGTTAAACAAAAACTGGTTGGTCCTGCTTTGGCTGGAGTGTATGATCGCACCCCATCGATCGCATGGATCAAAGATTGGGTTCGCAATTCCGCAAAAGTGATTGCCAGCGGTGACAAGTACGCTGTTCAGTTGTATGCTGACTATAATAAGAGTCAGATGACAGCCTTCACTAGCTACACGGACGATCAGATCATGAGCATTTTAGCTTATGTTAAAGCGGAGGCCGACAAGCCGGATGCTCCTGCAGCCGGTGCGCAGACCGCTGGTGGTGCTGGTGCTGCTCAACCTGGCGTTCCTGATGGCTATATGGATGCAATCCTTGTGGGGATGATCATCATTTTGATTTTGATGGTTGTGATCTTAGGATTGATCACCAATGCACTCAAGAAATATTTGAACGACAAACAATTAGATGAAGCTGATAAGCAAGTTGTAAACAACCCTTATACGCTTTCATCTTTCATGCGCAGCCCAGGATTTATTTTCTTGATGATTTTCTTAGTAGCAGCCATTACATTTAAGACTGTTATTGATGGGTTGTATTCAATAGGTGTTCAGCAAGGCTATCAGCCTAAACAGCCGATCGCCTTTTCACACAAACTTCATGCAGGTGCGTATGAAATCAATTGCGTTTATTGTCACACTGGCGCAACGAAAGGTAAGCAGGCAAATATTCCTTCACCTAATATTTGTATGAACTGCCACTCACAGATTAAGCAAGAGTCTCCGGAGATTCAAAAAATCTACGCGGCTATTGGTTATGATGTGAAGACGGCTTCTTACACCGGAAAGCAAAAACCGATCGAGTGGGTTCGTATTCACAACCTTCCTGACTTAGCATACTTTAATCACTCACAACACTATAATGTTGCCGGAGTAAAATGTCAGACTTGCCATGGCCCAATTGAAGAGATGGATGTTGTAAAGCAATATTCTTTATTGACTATGGGCTGGTGTATTGATTGCCATCGGAAGACCGATGTTAACACTGACGGCAATGCCTATTACGATAAGCTTGTAGAATTGCACAATGCGCAAAAAGGCAAAGGCTCAAAAATGAAAGTGGAAGACATTGGTGGGCTTGAGTGCTCAAAATGTCACTATTAATTACGATTTGATTTACGATTTAGAATCGCTCTATGAGTAACACTAAAAAGACATACTGGAAAGGGTTAGCCCAACTTAAAAATGACCCGAACTACGTAAAGCATGCCGACAAAGAATTTGTCGACTTGGGCGTAGAAGAAAATCCAGCGTTCAAGCGCAGAGACTTTTTGAAGATGATGGGCTTTAGTGTTGCAGCCGCTTCACTCGCAGCTTGCGAAGCTCCCGTTCGAAAAGCCATTCCTTATGTAATGAAGCCGGTAGATGTTGATCCGGGCATTCCAAATTATTATGCCTCCTCGTATGTAAGCGGTGGCGACTACTGCAGCGTTGTAGTTAAAGTAAGAGATGGCCGTCCTATAAAAGTAGACGGAAACAGTTTGTCAACTGTAACATTAGGCGGAACGAACGCTCAAGTAGAAGCTTCCGTTCTGTCATTGTATGATAACTATCGTCTTCGTGGGCCTCAAAAAGGAACAGAAAAAGCAGATTGGGAAACAATCGATAAGGAAATCATCGCCAAGCTTGAAGAAGTTTCTGGAAAAGGTGGTGCAATCCGAATTGTGAGCAACACTATTTTGAGCCCAAGCACATTGGCTACTATCGAAAAGTTTAAGGCCAAGTATTCTACCGCTGAGCACATTCAATACGATCCGATTTCTTATTACGGAATCGTAAAAGCAAATCAAGATTCATTCGGTGCAGCTATCATTCCATCGTATGATTTCAGCAAGGCGAAAACAATTGTGAGCATCGATGCCGATTTTCTCGGTACTTGGTTGTCGCCAATTGAATTTACAAAGCAATATGCGATGACGCGCGAGGTCAGTGAAGACAAACGCGAGATGTCACGTCACTATCAATTTGAATCCAACCTTTCTCTTACAGGTGCCAACGCGGATTATCGCACACCAATCAAACCTTCACAACTTGGTTTGGTTGTTGCCCAACTATATAATCTGATTGCTGCTAAAGCCGGTAAGCAAAATATTTCTGGTGGAGTTGAAGTTGAATACTTAGCTAAGGCTGCTGAAGAACTGTGGGCAAATAAAGGAAGTGCCTTGGTTGTTTGTGGTTCAAACGACAGTGCTGTGCAAGTTCTGGTAAATGCTATCAACGATATGTTGGGCAGCTATGAAAGCACTATTAATCTTTCTTTGCCTGTTAACTTCCGCAAAGGAAATGACGAGAAGATGGCCGCCTTTATTGGTGAAGCAAAAGATGGTAAAGTTGGAGCAGTGATTTTCTACAACTGCAATCCTGTTTACGATCATCCGATGGGAGCCGACTTCGGTGCTGCATTGAAAAATATAGCGTTGACAGATTCAACTTCTCCTACACATGATGATACATCATCCACTAGCG
>DPLR01000672.1 GCA_003541895.1 Cytophagales bacterium
CGGAACAACATTAAGCTGGCCAAGCAATACTTCTGTGGGAAGTTATACCATTCAAGCTACCAATGCTTCAACCAGTTGCCAATCTACAATGACAGGAAGCGCTTCAATTGTAGCGATGCCTGCCGCTTTCACCGTTGGAGGTGGAGGAACAATATGCGCTGGAGCAGCGGGGCTTTCTATTACATTAAGTGGTTCTGAAACGGGTGTGAATTATCAACTCAAAAACGGATCAACAAACATAGGTTCAGCAAAGGCAGGGACAGGCTCGGCTCTAACATGGACTGCTAATACCGCTACAGGCACTTATGCTATTGTTGCAGCTAATGGCACTAATGCCACTTGTACTACAACCATGACGGGCAATGCGGTGATCACTGTTAATCCAGTTCCTGCACTTTTTACTCTTAGCGGTGGCGGTACTATCTGTTCAAGCGATCCGGCTCCAACCTTAACCCTCAGTGGCTCTGAAACAGGTGTTAACTATCAGCTCAAGAAAGGATCAACACTTATTGGTAGTGCGGTAGCCGGAACGGGTGGCGTACTGACATGGACATCCTACACGGTATCTACAGGTACATTCACCGTGGTGGGAACTAATGCGACTACAGGTTGTGCTTCAACAATGACCGGTTCTGCCATAATAACTGTGAACGCATTGCCAACAGTTTACACTGTAGGGGGCGGAACGAGTTATTGTGCAGGTGGCTCAGGCGTGTCTATAACTCTTAGTAACTCTCAAGTTGGAGTTAACTATCAATTGAAAGTAGGTGGTACAAATGCCGGAAGCCCACTTGCTGGAATAGGAGCTTTGCTCACGTGGCCAAATATAACCACAGCAGGAACATACACGGTTACTGCAACCAATGCTACTACTAATTGTACTTCAAATATGACTGGAAGCAAAGTAGTAACGATTAATCCTTTGCCGACTATTTTTAATGTAACAGGAGCAACAGTCTGTGCCGGGTCATCTATTACTGTTGGTCTTTCGGGATCTACTAGTGGTGTCAACTACCAGTTGAAACTGAATGGAACGAACCTCGGTGCAGTGAAAGCAGGGACGGGCAGTGCGCTCTCGTGGGGCACTCAAACCTCTACGGGCACCTACACCATCACGGCTACGAATGCCACAACAGCCTGCTCTCAAACCATGAATGGAAGCCCAACAATTTATCCTCAGCCAAGCGTATACACCGTATCCGGTGGAGGTACCGTTTGTACCGGAACATCAACAACAGTGACGTTGAGTGGTTCGGATATCGGAGTCAACTATCAATTGCAGCTTGGAGGAGTCGATTCAGGCCCAGTTATCGCTGGCACCGGAGTTGGGTTGACATGGACTTTGACAGCCGCGGGAACGTATGGAGTAAAGGCAACAAATGCCAACGCTCCCTGTATCCAGATGATGACAGGAACAGCCACAATCACTAGCAACCCACTGCCTTTGACGTATTCTGTTACCGGAGGAGGAATAATGTGCCCTGATTCTGGAACAGGTCTTTCTTTTGGGTTGAACGGTTCTACTGCTGGTGTTAACTATCAATTACAAGTAAATGGTTCTGCTTCGGGGACCCCCAAGGCAGGAACAGGACTTTCATTAACATGGAACAATCAAACAACAGCCGGAACCTATTCTGTTGTAGCAACAATAGTAGCGACAGGCTGTAGCCAAGTAATGACAGGGAGTCCATCGATTTCAACAGACGCAGTTTGTTCAACGTTGGATAATTATGCTTTCATGTACAAGTACGATAACCAAAGGCGGATGATCGGCAAACGTGTGCCGGGGGCTGACTGGGTATATATGGTTTATGATGACCGTGATCGCTTAGTGCTAACCCAAGACGGCAATCAAAGAGCTAACAACCAATGGTTATTTACTAAGTATGATGCATTAAATCGCCCTGTGAGCACTGGCATTTACAGCCCTGGTGGCGCAGTTGACCAAGGGACTATGCAAACCAATGTGACGAACTATTATAATTCATTGGCAACCAACAATGGTAGCTGGTATGAAAGTTTTTCTACGGGCACGGGCAACGTACACTTCTATGACAATAAATCCTTTCCCAATACAGCAACTGATCCTACCCAGTATCTCACTGTAACCTATTATGATGACAACACTACTCTTCAGGGACTGTGGGGATCAAACTACACCTATATCAACGATAATTTGTCTAGCGGAAGTTATTCACAACTTGCGCAGGATTTCCGTACCGTCATAGGGCATCCAGTTGGTTCAAAAGTTAAAATGCTTGATGGAAGCAATACATGGCTGTATAATATAGTATTTTATGACAACCATTATAGAGTTATTCAAACCATTGCCGACAATGGCAAGGGTGGAAGGGACCGCGTAAGCAATTTGTACGACTTTGTTGGGAAAGTAGTAGCAAACAAAACCACGCACATGGTTGGCTCGGCCTCGCAGCAAACTGTGGCAGAAACTTTTGCTTATGATCATGCCCAGCGTTTAACACAAACAACGCATAGCGTGAATGGAGCGACACCTGTGTTGTTGTTACAAAACACATACAACGAAATAGGGCAATTGGTGACGAAATCTTTGGGCGCACAGAATGTGGATTACCGTTACAACATTCGCGGGTGGCTCACCTCGATCAACAACTCACAGCTTGCTAGCGATGGCGGAATTACGAACAGCGATCCCAACGACTTGTTCGGCATGAACCTTTCTTACAATGATGTCGTGAGTGGCATTGGTAATTTGCCGCAGTATAACGGCAACATTTCGGCCATCAAGTGGAGCAGTAATTTGGCCCTTGGTACTGTTAAAGATGTAGCCTATAGCTACACGTATGACACACTCAACCGCATCAAGTCGGCCAGCTATCTCACCGATCCGGGTGTTTGGACTCCATCATCTAATTTTGCAGAGACCGGTTTTGGTTATGACCTTAACGGAAATATCAGGAAACTTTCACGTACAAATGCGAGCGGAGCAACCATGGACGCCCTTACATACGACTATGTTGGCCAAGGTACCAGCAGGGGCAACCAACTTAAATCGGTAACTGACGCTGGCGATATAACGAATGGATTTACCGATGGCAATACCAGCGGTGAAGATTACTCCTATGACCTCAACGGAAACATGACCGCTGATAAAAACAAAAATATTTCTGGTATTACTTACAATCACCTGAACCTTCCTTTGCAGGTAACAAAGGGAACGGGTGAGAAGATGGTTTACACCTATGATGCCAGTGGAAGGAAGTTAAGGCAGCAGGTGTTGAATGCGGATGGAACGACCAACAAAACCACTGACTATGACGGTGCATTCATCTACCAAAATAACGTGCTTCAGTTCATCAACCACGAAGAAGGCCGCGTAGTGATGACAGGCACTTCACCTGAGTATCAATATCATTTGAAAGACCATTTAGGAAATGTGCGGATGACGTTTACGACACAACCCGTCACTGAAAGCCCTGTGGCAACGCTTGAGCCTGCGAACCAAGCTGTAGAGCAGAGCCAGTTTTTGCGGATGGACGATGCACGGTTGATCAACTCTACCTTGTTTGATCACACGCGAAATGGCATTTCAAATTACTCGGAAAGGCTCAGCGGCTCAACTAATGAAAAGACAGGCATAGCGCGGTCGATCAGCGTGATGCCGGGCGATATTATTGATTTGGAAGTGTACGCAAAATATGTAGATGCCAGCAACAGCAACAATACCGCTGCACTTGTGCAGTGGCTAGCTCAAATAGCTGCAGGCACGGCAAGTTCAGGCACTGTGGTAGATGGACCGAACTACTCCACCAACGGAAATACTTCTTTTCCTTATGCAGGGTTAGCCGGTGAGGGCAATAGTTCAGGCCTCGGGCCGAAGGCATACTTGAACTACATTATGTTCGATCGCAATTTTAACCCGATACTTACGGATGTCTCGCAGACTAACTATGTGAGGATGTCAACCGTTGGCAGGGAAGACGGTACCAATTTACCTTATGGAAACCCGCACGAGCGCCTCTCGGCACACATCGTTGTAAAACAGCCGGGCTATTTGTACGTGTATTTATCAAACGAAGAGACAGGCCCTGTGGAAGTTTACTTCGATGATTTAAGAGTAACACAAACAAAATCGCCAGTGGTGCAGCAGGAGGATTTTTATCCGTTTGGGTTGTCATTTAACTCTTATTCACGCGAGAACAGTGTGCCACAAAACTTCCTTTACAATGGAAAGGAGAGGATGAACGATCTGTCAATTGATTGGTACGATTATAGTGCACGTATGTACATGCCAGAGATCGGGAGATGGGGAGTGGTTGATCCTCATACTGAGAATTACATGGCGTGGTCGCCTTATCATTACTGTGCCAATAATCCAATACTTTTGACCGATCCAACAGGAATGGACTGGTACCAGAAAAAGGATAAGGATGGCAACGTTGTCGACACGAAGTGGCAGAAGGGTAACGACAAAATGGAGGGATATGAAAACGTTGGTACGAATTTTACATTTGAATTTACCGATTTTTCAATTTCATTCGAACAGAATGAAGCAGTTGAAGTGACAGAAAAAGTTCTACAGCCTGAAGATTGGGAAACGCAAGGCGTTGGGAATCAGGAATGCTATAATACTTGTGTGAAAATTAGTGCTGAGAGCGGAGCAGGACACATACGTGGTTTGGTAAATGGAATGAACTTCAAGCACGATACAGCCGAAGGTAAGGGCGACAAAGTTGATCCACAAACAGGCAAAGATTATATTGATTCACAAATAGATATGGGTAGGCCCGTAATTGTTGGTGTGGATAGATCAAATGACAACGATAAAAAACTGGATGGAGATGGCGATCATTATGTCATTATCTCATCCAGAACCACGAATCTTAGAACTGGTGTACAAACCTATGGTTTTTTAGATCCCGGTGCTACAAGATTTAAGGCTGGTACGGATGCCAAAACCAATAAATTCACAGTGAGTAGTACGGGTCAACTGACAAGCGGATATTATTATCCAGGACAATATCAAGTTTCATGGGTTGGAAGAAATAAAGGGGGAAATCAAATTCCATAAGTATGAAATTGACACGATACATTTTGATAGCTTCTTTTTCAATAGTTTGTTGCTCAAATAGTAAAAAGGCTAACGAAAGCGAAGTCACTCAAAACGAGCTGTTTTCGGTATTCATCAAGAATTTTGACTCTTTGCAGTTACCGTTGTCTATTATAAGAGATGGGTTATTTAAATATGGGAGTCCGGTGTTTTATGATTCAGTTAGACGCAATCCAGGAAATCCATATTACAATGTAGTAGAGACTAAGTATCATAGATTCTTGCAAAAGAAAATCGAGAGGCCCAATAAGTATAAATATCGTTACCTTCTTGCATCAAAGCTTGGCAATCTCTCAGTTATTCTTTATAAGCAAATTGATCTAGAAGCTGAGTCATTTTCAATAAAGATGAGTACGTTGACGTATGATGGGGGAGTAATCGATACACTGACCTTGGCTGGAATGAAAGCAAATGTTAGTGAAAAATATGTTGAGATTGATAAAGACTGGAAAATCCACACCACGTATTATCATTATTTGCCAGATGAACTCCCAATACAAGCATTGGTAGCCAATAAGGAGGAGGAAGAGTTTATTATTACAAATGATGGTCATTTTAAAAAGACCTTTTCCAACAAAAAGAAAGGTTATTTTGATATAGGTCCAGGTAACAAGTCCCTTGTGCCTTATAAAAAATAGTGAGCCCCTAGTTAGCGCGCGTTTGTAACGCGTGCTTTTCCAATCTTGATAGTTTGCCCAATACTGCTTCCAAAATCTTTGGTTGTTGTCATATTCAAGCCAGTTTCTAATTTTGGATATGTCAGAAAAATACAAATTCAATGATAAACAAGGTATGTACTTCGTCACGATGGCTACGGTAGGTTGGGTTGACCTGTTTACACGTTGGGAGCTCAAACATGTGATCATCGATTCGTTAAGGTACTGTCAAAAAGAAAAAGGGCTTATTATCCATGCGTGGTGCCTCATGCCGAGCCATCTTCACCTTATCATCAGTATCAGACAGGAGAGTCTTTCAGATATTATGAGAGACTTTAAGAAATTTACTTCTAAGGAGCTGATTAAAACAATGGAACGAATAAACGAGAGTCGCAAGGACTGGATTCTGGAATTGTTTGGTGAAGTGGCAGATGGCCTGAAAAGGGTGAGTGGCAACAAAGTGTGGCAAGACGGAAACCATCCGGAGCAATTGATTTCAGCTAAATTCACAAAGCAGAAATTGAACTACCTTCATGAAAATCCTGTGGCGGATGAAATTGTTGATGAGCCGGAAGAATATAGGTATAGTTCAGCGAGAGATTATTATTCCAACAAGAAAGGTTATCTGGAGGTGGATGTGATTGAGTGAGATTGAAAGGGCACGCGTTGCAAACGCGCACCAGCAGTGGGGAAACGAGATTCAAATAATTATTCTTCCAAAGGAAATTCTGCTTGGCTTATGTATCGGAATGGCGTATTGGTAAATCAAACTAAAGGAAGCATTGATCCAACGAAAACCACTATAGAATAAATTAGCTATGAAAATTCGAAACATATTACTTGGCTCTGTCGCTATTGGCATAATTATCTTTTATATAATAACTTCTCGAGGTGAGAACATAAGCATTGAACCGCTTAAAAAATTTGCGCTGACCTATGAACCGTGTAATGATCAAGTAAAAAAGGACTCTTTGAAAGATTCAGAAATCTGTTTTCAACCACCTGTGCCACCTGACGAAGTGCTCACCGTTTTGAATAAAAGAAAGGTTGATGAGGAATATAAAAAGTGGGTATTATTAATTTACCTCAAGTTATATGAGAAGCAAATAATTTTATATCATCAAAGCTTTGAAACAAGAGATTCTCCTTTTTTTATTAAAAGATTTCAGAAAAGATCAGCAATGAGTAAAGCCTTTTGCGAGACTATTGGAGAAAGTGCTTTGGAGCGAAAATTAGGTCCAGAGTTTTTACCTGCATCAAAGGCTTATGAGTTTATTTTAGAGAAAAAATTATTCTTTGATGACAGTGAAATTCAATCTCAATTGAGATCGATTGACAATTTATTGAAAAGGCAATAAATTTTCCTCTTATGCTCCCGTCATTCCTTTTGCTCTGCCCCAAATCAGAACCCTACAACAATTTATAATGTAGGGCTAAGCATTTACAATCATACGATGACAGCCCCTAAGTTGTTGTTGGTAAACAAAATTTTTTTTGTTGTTGCTGTGTCGCCTGACCAGCAACGTCCCTGCTCTTTGTGAGCCCTCAATTTTTATCAGTCATAATATAAAGGGTTGATGTGTCATTTTTCGTTCAAAGATTCAGATTGTTGGTCAGGAGACACAACAATAACATGAGTTTTATGAATCGGCATTTCAAATGTGATTGATTCTTATTTTTTCATTTGTAGATTCAGATTGCTGGTCTGGCGCCCCAACAATAACAAAGCAACATCAATGGCGGGTTATATTCTTAGAATTATTTCGGTTATTTTTGATTCAAAATTTCAGGCTTTTAAAGATTTTAATTCAATTTGATGAACCGCGTAGTTATAACGGGTATCGGAATTTATTCATGCATTGGCAAAAATCTGAGCGAGGTTCGTCATTCTCTTTACACAGGCAAGTCGGGAATCGTACTAGATAATGCCCGTAAGGAAATGGGCTATCGCTCTGGCCTTACCGGTTTTGTTGAGCCACCTCAACTGAAAGGAGTTTTGGACAGACGCGCACGTGTGATGCTTCCTGAACAAGGTGAATACGCGTATATGTCAACGGTTGAGGCATTAGCGGGTGCTGGTATCACTCAGGATTTCCTAAATGAAGTGGAGGTTGGGGTGATCTTTGGGAACGATAGCTCTGCACAGCCAGTAATCGAAGCAACTGATATTATCCGCGCAAAAAAAGACACGATGTTGGTAGGGTCGGGCTCTGTGTTTCAGGCGCTGAACTCAACGGTCAACATGAACATGGCTACTATATTCAAGTTGAAGGGAATCAATTTTAGTGTAAGTGCAGCGTGTGCTAGTGGTTCTCATTCCATCGGGCTCGGTTATTTTCTGATCAAGCATGGAATGCAAAGTTGCATTGTGTGCGGGGGCGCTCAAGAAACAAATGTGTATTCCATGGGCAACTTTGATGCGTTGAGTGCATTTTCTATTCGTGAAAGTGAACCCACCAAAGCTTCTCGCCCGTTCGATAAAAACCGCGATGGCTTGGTACCCAGTGGTGGTGCCGCAACCGTGATTTTAGAAAGCCTTGACGCAGCCAAAAAACGAGGGGCAAAAATATTAGGCGAGGTCATTGGCTACGGATTCTCTTCGAATGGCGAGCACATCTCCAACCCAACGGTAGATGGCCCTGCACGCTCTTTAAAAATGAGTTTGAAAGATGCGGGAATAATGGCTAACGAAATTGATTATATCAATGCCCACGCAACCTCCACACCCGCTGGCGATGCGAGTGAGGCACGAGCCATTGCCGAAGTATTTAGCGAAGCAAAAACGCCTGTCAGTTCAACGAAATCGATGACGGGTCACGAATGCTGGATGGCTGGAGCAAGTGAAATAGTTTATTCCTTATTGATGATGCAGGATTCGTTCATCGCACCCAACATCAATTTTGAAACGCCAGATGACGATTCTTCCAAACTGAATATTGTCAGTAAAACGATGAATAAAAATATTGATGTATTTTTGTCGAATTCATTTGGTTTTGGTGGTACAAATTCATCATTGATTGTTAAAAAATATTCTAATTAAACTATGCAGTACGCGGAAATCGTAAGTAAGATCAATACTTTTTTGGTTGATGAATTTGAAGTGGCTCAAGACAAAATTGTACCTGATGCCAATGTGAAAGAAACCCTTCAATTGGATAGCTTAGATTACATCGACTTGGTTGTAGTCATTGAAAGTAATTTTGGATTCAAGGTCAAGCCTGAAGATTTTGTTACGATCATCACCTTTCAAAATTTTTACGATTACGTGGCCAATCGATTGGCCGAGAAAGTAAATGCCTAATGCATGTCCCAGTGGGAAGGTAAGTCGCGCGGAAATAAATTAGGATATCAGATTTTTGTTTTTGTTTGCGATAAGCTTGGAGCGCAGGCAGCTTATTTTTTATTGCGGTTTGTGTCGTTTTATTTTTTCCTCTTCTCGCCATCTTCTACTCGTCAAATCTATCTTTACTTCAGAAAAAGACACAAGTTCACTCGCTTGAAATCTGTTGTTAATGTTTACAAAAATTATTTTGTTTTTGGGCAGACCTTAATTGACAAAGTGATTTTACTTGGCGGATTAAAAAACAAATTCACCTACCATTTCGATGGTGTCGAAAACCTACAAGAAATTGTGGGCTTGGGAAAAGGTGGAATTTTATTGAGTGGGCACGTAGGCAACTGGGAAATTGCCAGTCACTTGCTAAAGAAGTTGAATACAAAAGTGAACGTGGTCATGTTTGATGGCGAGCACCAGCGCATCAAAAATTATCTCAATGAAGTAACGGGCAGCAAGTCGTTTAATATCATTATCATTCGCGATGATATTTCTCATGTCTATGAGATAGGCCACGCATTGAATCGCAATGAATTGGTGTGCATCCATGCTGACCGATTTGTGAACACGGCCAAGACGATCATCCGACCTTTTCTTGGCTCGCCAGCCAAGTTTCCTCTTGGACCTTTTTCCATTGCTTCTACATTTAATGTACCGGTGTCATTCGTATATGCTTTTAAGGAGAGCACAACCCATTACCATTTATTTGGAAGCAAGGTGATGCTGCGCGAGGAACAAACTCCAAAGCGCGAATATGCCGAGCAATTGGCTGATCGTTTTATTAAAAGTTTTGAAGAAAAAGTTAGCCGCTATCCGGAGCAATGGTTCAATTACTATAACTTTTGGGAGTTAAACTGATGCTTGTATCGAAAAACGATATTACTAGCTATATCCCTCAACAGTCTCCGTTTGTGATGATCGATCAACTGATTGAAGCCGACATCAACCATGCGAAAAGTGAGTTCACAATTGAATCGAAAAATCCATTGCTGGAGGATCATTTTTTTTCTGAATCTGGCATGATCGAAAACATGGCGCAAACAGCTGCAGCACAGGTTGGTTATTTTGCCAAGAAACAAAATATTCCAGTGCCGATCGGTTATATTGCAAGTGTAAAAGACATTCGCATTTTTAACCGACCAAAAGTGGGAGATACCCTGACAACGATCATTCGGGTTACCAACCAAGTGATGGACGTTACTTTGTGCGCTGGTGAAGTTTGGCTAAGAAATGAGTTGTTGTGTACCTGTGAACTGAGAATATTTATTAAGAAATAACCGCAAATGCCTGCGATGAAACTGAAGATTGTTGTTATTCTATGTTTGCTAAGCACTACCGAAAATTTTTCTCAAAGTGCGAAAGATGTTTTTGATCCAAACGTGCCGATTACCTGGCTTGGAATTGATTTTACGGGAGCCGTATTCAATGGAGATCGTGAAAAACTTGGATCGGAAGCTGACATGAAGAATTTGATGTCATCGCTCAACCGGTTGACGATGAACGAAAGAGATAAATTTAATTTTGGAGCCATGCTCCAGAAAAATAAAATTGATTATAGTATCGATGTAGCTATTGGTCACAATGAGAAAATGGATTTTTCTAATGGGTACAGCGATAAACTCGGCCACATTTTGCACGAACAAGATATTGATGCCATTGTCCGGGATTATGATTATGGCGATTTGAAAGGCGTAGGGCTCATATTTAATGTTGAGACACTCAGTAAATTCAACGAAGAAGCCTTTGTGTGGATCACCTTTATTGACATTGAGCACAAGCAAATTATTTTTACGGAACGCATGATGGGCAAACCTGCAGGGTTTGGGCTACGAAACTATTGGGCGGGTGCTCTTTATAAAATAATGAAAAGTGTGGGTGTCAAAGATTTTGATCGATGGAAAAGAAAATACAATCACTAATTTCTAATTGCACACTGTGTTAACCCACCAAACGGAAGTTCTTGTTCGATTTAATGAAGCTGATCCATTGGGCATTGTTTGGCACGGTCATTACATTCGGTATTTTGAAGATGGAAGAGAAGGCTTCGGAAAACGCTATGGTATTTCATACCTCGACTTCTATAAAAATGGGTTAGCGGTTCCAATAGTTTCGGTTCACTGCGATTATAAGAAACCTTTGCGTTACGGACAGTCGGTAATAGTAGAGACCACTTACATTGATTCACACGCAGCAAAATTAAAATTCGATTACAAAATTTTTCAAGGCAATTCAAAAGAGTTGGTAGCCGTTGGCACAACCACACAGGTTTTTGTCGATGTAAAAAATTTTCAACTGCAGCTCACTGTTCCTGATTTTTTTATGGATTGGAAAAAGGAGGTAGGTTTTGCGAAATGAAAAAAATATCCTTCATATCCGATTCAGTCATTTCTCCTTTGGGTTTTTCAAGCAAGGAAAATTTCGATTCCGTTCAGCGAATGAAATCCGGAATCCGCAAAATCAAAAATGCTCGCTTGAGCGAAAATGAATTTGCGGGTTCAAGCATTGAATCTCTTGGCAAAGGTGATCAGGTATCGCGATTTGAAAATCTTTCGGTGCTATCGATTAAAGATGCAATAGCAAAATGCCCGATTGAAATTGACTATCAGAAAACCGTTTTTGTCTTAGCCACCACCAAAGGAAATATTGAGTTAGCAGATCAGCCTAACCTAAAGCCATCCGTGCTTGATCTTCATTCATCGGCCTTAAGGGTTGCACAATTTTTTGGATTTAAAAAAAGTTATGTGGTATCGAATGCGTGTACTTCAGGAGTAATGGCATTGATCACCGCTAAGCGCTTGCTAAACGCAGGAACTTTTGAGCATGCTATTGTTACAGGCACCGATGCGTTGAGCAGTTTTATTATTTCAGGCTTCGAAAGTCTGCATGCACTCAGCGATGAACCGTGCAAACCATTTGATGTCAATCGAAAAGGATTGAATCTAGGGGAAGCATCCGCCACTGTAATTTTAAGTTCTAAACACTCAGGCAGCAGCGTTCTTCTCGGTGACGGTTCAGCAAATGATGCCAATCATATTTCTGCGCCCTCACGAACAGGAGATGAATTGGCTTGGGCAATTAACTTAGCTTTACGCGATTCAAAAATAGATCGGAGTAAAATCGATTTTATATCAGCCCATGGTACAGCTACATCCTACAACGATGAAATGGAGTCAAAGGCGTTTGCCAAAGCTGAAGTAAATCATATTCCATTAAACAGTATGAAAGGATATTTTGGTCATACGCTTGGAGCTGCGGGTCTGGTTGAAGTGGTCATGGGTTTGCATTCGCTCAAAGAGAATGAGTTGATCGCAACCAAAGGGTTTTCACAATTGGGTGTTTCATCTCCATTGAATGTAATCGGTATGAAGGAGAAACGCCCACTCACTATTTTTTTAAAAACGGCATCAGGCTTTGGCGGATGCAATGCCGCAGTTGTTATTCAAAAAAGTAATTGATTAATTATTTTCATAATGGATATAAAAGAAGTTGACGTTTTAGTGATCGGAGCAGGACCCGCTGGTAGTGTAGCTGCTGCAGTTGTGCATCAAGCCGGCTTCAGCCTTCAGGTCGTGGAGAAAGAAAAATTTCCCCGCTTTGTGATTGGCGAAAGTTTGCTACCCCGCTGCATGGATGTTTTGGATGACTGTGGTTTTTTGCCGGCTTTGAAAAAGAAAAACTTTCAGGAAAAATTTGGAGCGAAGTTCATCAAGAATGGAATGGTAGCTGATTTCAATTTCTCCGATCAATTCACAGAAGGCTGGAGCTGGACATGGCAAGTCACCCGCGCTGACTTCGATCAAACGTTGATCACCGATGTACAAGAACGAGGCGTACCTGTAGATTTTCAGACTACAGTAATGCGCATTGAATTTATGGATGATGAATCTTCCATCACCACGGTAAAAGACTTTCAAGGCAATGAAAAGAAAATCAAAGCCCGGTTCATCATTGATGCCAGTGGATATGGACGTGTTATTCCGAGACTTTTTAATTTAGAAAAACCATCCGTGCTTGATTCGCGAAAAGCAATTTTTGCGCATGTCACAGATCGTAACCGAAATTCGTTCGATGAGCCAAATCGAATCATCATTGTAACGTATGCACCTGGTACATGGGTTTGGATCATTCCTTTTTCGTCAGGACATACTTCGTTGGGGTTTGTTGGCAGTTTTGATTTCTTTAATTCGATGCAAGGAAATGAGGCTGACAAATTCGCGGCCTTAATTCAAGGGAACGACTATTTGAAAAATCGTTTTAGCGATGCCGAATATATTTTTGAACCACGTAAATTAGAATCATGGTCGGTTACTACTGATAAGTTTTATGGAAATGGTTTTGTGTTAACGGGCAACGTAACAGAATTTCTTGACCCGGTTTTTTCCTCGGGTGTAATGTTTGCAACAGTATCCAGTCATCTGGCAAGTAAATTAGTGGTCAAGAAACTGAAAGGCGAAATAGTAGATTGGGAAATGGAGTACATGAAGGTTGTGCGACAAGGCGTTGATACGTTCAGAACCTATGTTACTGCTTGGTACGATGGAACACTCGATTCTATTTTCTTTGTGCCCAATAAAGTAAAATCGATTGAAAGGCAAATCTGTTCCGTGTTGGCGGGCTATGTTTGGGATGAGCGAAATCCTTTTGTAAAAAATCACTCCACGGAAATCAAGAAGCTTGCGGCATTGATAGAAAGTCATAAGGTAACAGCAGATCAATAAGGAATTCTCGTGAACTATATTCAAACGTGTTGTAAAATAAAAAACGGAGAAGTGAAGGTGGATGGAAAAATTGTTTTTCAATTTTCTGAAGCTTTACCGATGGGCATGGATCAACTCTATACGCATTTGAATGTGAGCTATCCGCGGTTTTATAAAATGGATAATCTTTCGAAGCTTGGTTTTTTAGCCAGTGAATTTTTATTGAACGGCAAGATTTCGATGAACTATCAACCCTATGAAATTTCAACTGTATTATCTAATGCAAGTTCTTCCTTAGATACCGACTTGAGATACATTGAAGCTTCTAAAAAAGCGCCAAGCCCTGCGTTGTTTGTTTATACCTTGCCCAACATTGTGAACGGAGAGATTAGCATTCGTCATGGGTTCAAGGGCGAGAGTAATTTTTTTGTAACCCCTGATTTTGATTCAGGTTTTCTTTGTGACTATTGTAATGAATTACTCAAGGAAAAAAGCAAAATTTGTATAGCCGGGTGGATTGAATTTGGAGATCACTTGAAAGAGGCTTTTGTGTATTTGGTTGGAAAGGAACAGAATGGATTAGCAGTGGATCATACGTCTGAAAATGTATTTAAACTTTATAGTCTTTAGCTATGGAAAAATTAATTCAAGAATTGAAAGTTAAAATTATTGAAGCCCTCAATTTGCGTCACCTAAAGCCGGAAGACATTGGCGATGATCAGCCTTTGTTTGTTCAAGGGTTGGGACTTGATTCTATTGATGCGCTTGAATTAATCGTGCTGATGCAACAAGACTATAACGTAAAAATCACGGATCCGCAGGAAGGCCCGAAAATTTTTAAATCGGTGCGAACAATGGCCGAGTATATCACGTTGCATCACAAAGCGGAATAG
>DPLR01000551.1 GCA_003541895.1 Cytophagales bacterium
CGTGTCCACTCTTCGTCTTCCAATTGTGTCGCCTCCGGGTTTAGGAATGGATGCCGAACCAAACCGCGCCAGAATTGGCCCGAGCAACATAACTGAACCGCGCAGTGAAGCAGCTTTTTTTCTGTAGGGTTCCGACTGTAAATAATTGGTATAGATATTGGATGCCGTGAACCGGTACGAGCCCTTCTTCAACTTCTCAACTTTACAACCGAGTTCACCAACCAGTTCAATCAGCTTGTTGACATCGGCAATATCAGGAATGTTGTGAATGGTTACGGGCTCTGAAGTGAGCAATGGTGTGCATATCACTTGTAGCGCTTCATTCTTTGCGCCTTGCGGAATGATTTCGCCCTTGAGCGTTTGACCGCCTTTGATCTTAAATAAACTCATCTATCTCTTCTGCGGTGATGACGGTTTTTATTGAATGGCCTGTTGCCCCGATTACGGTTTTCGCGATTTTCGCCACCGCCACCTTCGGGTCTCAATTTTTTCTTCTCGCGATATAATTTTTCAAACAGATTGTCCTCACGTACTTTCTCCAGATTCAAAGTCAATTTCCCTTTCGAAAGCAACGCAATGTCTTTTACAATCACCGAGTCATCGAGGGTTTCTTTGTTCCAGTTACTATAGAAAGTCTTCATCAACTTTCCGAGGTAGATGGTAGCTTCTTCGCGCTCTTGCGGGTCTTCTTTCTTCAACGCCTCTTGCACCAAACGCTCAATATTTTTTCCGTAATGCTTATACCGAACTTCGCTTTGTGGATATTCCATTTTGCGAGGTCTTTTCTGCAGAATGCTACGATCGGGTGTAGTAAAAGGATTGTTCACATCAAGATCGAAGTTGGCCATGATGTAAAGGTCATCCCACATGCGCTGCGGATTCTCTTGCGCCTCTTTTGCTACGGGTGCAAGTTGCTTGATCAATTCGATCAGCGTGGTTGCCATTTGCGTGCGCTTATCCTTGTCAGGGATGGTGCGAATGTAGTTCACCAACTTCTGCACATTGCGGCCATACTCTTTTAAAATAATGCCTTCGCGTTGACTGTTATATTCTCCGATCATCTAGTTATTTTTTGCTACTTCGATTTTATTATCTGCACGTAAGAATGGTGCATATCAATTTTCATGAATCTTCAACTTGGCAAAGCTAAGCAATAAGGTCTTTTCACCAAAATCAGCAAAATTGATTTTTGCTTTGCGTTCGGTTCCTTGCTCTTCTAATTTAAGTACGGTTCCGAACCCGAATTTTGGATGCTCCACTTTCATTCCTTCTTTCAAACCGCGCGTATCGCTTGGCGAGAAATCGGCCGAAGGTTTGTAAACAGCCACCGGCTTTGGCTTGGGCTGCGTGCTGGTGCTCTTCATGCTGCCCACAAAATTCTTGGCGTAGTTTGGATTTGGCGCTGCAATAGATTCTTTGCCTCCAAACCTTGAACTCATTTTAATATAGCGCGAATCAATGTCATCAAGGAAACGGCTTGGCTCACAATTTTTCAACCGACCGAATCGATAGCGCGAAACTGCGTACGACAAAAAGAGTTTGCTCTTGGCTCTTGTGATGGCTACATAAAACAACCTCCGCTCCTCTTCTAACTCCGCGCGACTGCTCAACATCATTTGCGAAGGGAACAAATCTTCTTCCATGCCAACGATGTACACATTTTTGAATTCAAGCCCTTTCGCCATGTGAATGGTCATCAGCGTAACCTTGTCGGGATCGTTGTCTTTGTTTTCGTCTTGCCCTGTTATCAGTGAAACTTCCTGAAGAAATGATCCCAAACTTTTGTCTTCCTTTTCGGGATCATCCACAAATTCTTTAATCGCATTGAGCAATTCTTGTACGTTCTCAAATCGACTTAACCCTTCGGCCGTTTTATCTTCGTAAAGTTCTTTCAGTAAGCCGGATGACTTTGCGATTTCTGAAGCAGCTTCGTAAGCATCTTTGTTTTGAATCTCGATTCCAAATCGCTTGATCTTGGTGACAAAATCTTCGATGGGTGCAGCGGCTCTTCCACCAATAAACGAAGGAGCATTTTCCAGAACTTCCCAAATTGTAATTGCATGATCATTGGCCGCAACAACAATTTTATCGATCGTACTGTCACCAATTCCTCGCTTTGGTAAATTAATAATTCGTCTGAACGATGCCTCGTCTTGCTGATTCAATGAATAACGCAAATACGCAAGTAAGTCTTTGATTTCTTTGCGCTGATAGAACGAAAGTCCGCCAACCACTTTGTATTTTATATTCATCCTGCGCAATGCTTCTTCAATCGCGCGGCTTTGGCTATTCGTTCGGTAAAGCACCGCAAACTCGCTAAACGAAAGTTGGTGTTGCATCTTCTCTTCAAAAATAGAAGACGCCACAAGCCTTCCTTCTTCATTATCAGAAACAGATTTGATCAATTCAATCAAGGTTCCATCTTCATTGGCGGTCCACACATTTTTGGGGAGCTGCGCTTTATTTTTTGCAATGACTGAATTAGCGGCATCAACAATTGTTTTTGTTGAGCGATAATTTTGTTCGAGTTTGATGATCCGCAAGTCGGGATAATCTTTTTCGAAATTCAAGATGTTGGAGATATCGGCTCCGCGAAAAGCGTAAATACTTTGTGCGTCATCGCCAACAACGCACACATTCTGCCGCACTGCCGCCAATTTTCGAATAATAAAATATTGACAAAGGTTCGTGTCTTGAAACTCATCCACCAATACATAATGAATGCGGTGCTGATATTTGTTGAGTACTTCTAAATGCTCTTTGAAAAGTTTATCCGTATTAAAGAGCAGATCATCAAAATCCATCGCTCCACTCTTGAAGCAACGGAGTGAATAATTTTTATAGATGTTGCCGATCTCTGGGCGCATATTAGCGGCATCATCGCCCATCAACAATGGATTGGCAAGATAATCCTGCCATGAGATCAATTTATTTTTAGCAGCCGAAATCCGGTTATAAACAACATTGGGCTTGTACTGTGTTTCGTCTAATCCCATTTCTTTCACAACACTTTTAATCAACGATTTTGAATCATCAGTGTCGTAAATAGTAAAATCATTAGGGTAGCCCAGATGATGAGCTTCTGCTCTCAGCATGCGAGCAAACACCGAGTGGAATGTGCCCATCCAAAGATTCTTCGCATCAGAGCCAACCACGTGCTCAATCCGTTCGCGCATTTCTTTGGCCGCTTTGTTGGTAAACGTGACGGCAAGGATGTTTGCCGGGTTCACATTGCAATGTTTGATCAAATAGGCGATCCGGCAGGTCAGGGTTTTCGTCTTTCCGGTGCCCG
>DPLR01000525.1 GCA_003541895.1 Cytophagales bacterium
GATAAATACCATCTCATCTTGACGCCTCTTGTATTTCAATCTGTCTCAATTGTGAAACCAATTCAGTCGCACTATTTGCATATACGTTCAAGGTTTGAATGATTATTCCTCCACCCATCCCAAATTTTCCATCTTGATAATCTCTAAACATTTTTACCGTACCTTGATATGTATCGTCTCGATATATAACTTCTTTTGAGTTCATGTTGACAGGTATCCGGTCACCGCTTGTTGATATGCCTGATAAAATACCACCTTCAGCCGCATACGGGTTTTTTTGCGCATATATTGCCCCCGTTTCAGATCCCGCAGTCGCAAGGATTGCCGCTGTGAGTATTCCTGCAAATATCGGCCCGGCTATCGGACCGAGTTGCATTGCCGTTCCCCAAATTGTAGCAATTCCTGAAAGTGCTGATATCCATAATGTCGATACCTGACTATCACGATTAGCGTCCCATGCTTCCTTTTTGATCTTTTTTTCTTCAGCCGCTTCCTTTTGTTTTGCAGCCGTTATTTCAGCGTTCATTTTCCTTTCAAGTTCTATTCGCTTATTGGCATTTTCAAGTTCGGTAATTTGTTCTTTCAGTTTCGCTTTTTTCTTTTCATCCGTCGTAGTTTCAAGTGTTGCTGTAAGTTCGTCAATCTGTTTTTGGTTGCGTTCGGTCTCGGTCTCTTCAGCAATACCCATTATTTCTTCTTGCTGGGCGTAGTATTCTTCAATCGCCGATATTTGGTTACTAAGGCCTTCCTGCAATGCCGATAGTTTAGCGTCAGACTCAGATTTTGATAGTTGAGCGAATGCCTGAACCGCGGAGCCGGCTATATTAAGTACACCAGATGCGATATCTGAAACCATGCCCGTTATATTTTCCGCGGTAACCTTTGCACCGGATTTTATTTTTTCGTACATGTTAAAAGCAGCGTTTGCTATATTTGCAGATGTTGACTGAAAAGCGTTGAATATCGTACCAATAGCGGTTGCTGATTCATAAGATGATCCCGTATATAATGATTGCACCGCGACAGATGCAGTTTTAGCCTCTTTTATTATTTCTTCTTTTTTCTTTTTTTCGTCTTCTATTTCCTTTTGTCTAAGTGCTTCTTTTTTTGTGGCTTCCTCTGTCATGTAGTCTGAGGAATAAATTAGCCTATTTATTTCGTCCGCATTTTGCGAGTACGTTTCCATAGTATGATATAAATTTGTTAAAACATTCGAACTCTCTTTGATTGCATTGTTGTTTTTATCAGCGGTTGCCGCTCCATTTGCCGTCAGTTCATTCATCTTTTTAATATTGATATTAAGCGATTCTATAATGGTATTTTTTTCGTCTGTTAGCTTTTGAGAGACACTCGATGCCCGATCAATATCTCTTTGTTTTGATAAACTATCCGTTTCAAGTTTATTTATTTGATTTATTTTATTCATGGATTGGTCATAAGCATAAATATCACCTGTGGATTGTTTTGATCTTGCCTCTGATGTTTTTTGAAGCAATTTTATTTTTTCTTCCCAGCCCATATTTTCTGATTGACTGACAAGATTGTATTCCCGAATTAAAGAAGAAATTTCTTTATTCCGTTCAGATTCTATTTTTAATTTCTCTAATTTCAAACCGGCTATTTTATCGGCGGCTTTATCTATTTCTTGCTGTTGTTTTGTCAATACCAATTTATCTATATATGCATTATTTACTTCCTCAAGTTTCAATGCAAGGTCAGCATTTGTTGTTTTTTCTGTTCTAATTAATTCATTGAAAGCCGGATATTTTGCCGATAAGTCCGTTAAGAGTTTTTTGCGTGTTTCATTTGAAACGTTACTTGATGTTATTTCACCGACAAGTAAGTTGAGTTCATCCCGTTCCTTTTCAATGTTTTTTATGTCTTCCGCGTTAACAATATTATCCTGAATTCCTTTTAATGCGCCTTCAATTGCAGAGAATCCCTTAGCGGCGTTATCTATGAATGGTCGTTCAAAATATTGAATTACTGCGCCGAGAGGCTTGAGCATATCTTCATACGCCATTGTTTGCCGTTTTTGTGCGCCCTCAAAAGTATCACTTTCTGTTTGAAGTAACCGCAATCCCTGTGCGGCCTTATCGTTGATAACTGCCCATGCTTGACTTGCATCCGATACGCCTTTTAGTTGAGGAATAAGTTTCCCTACAGATTCGACATTACCGTCCATTAACATTTTTTGAACTTTTATCGCGGCATTGAGATCGACTCCAAAAACTTTTGACAACCCTAATGCCTTTTCAGTTACTTCCTGAATCTTATCTTTTTGTACATCAATGGTTTTTGCATATATCGCCGCTTGTTTTATATCGCCGTCATCAACGTTATATTTATCCTTCATGACATCGGCATATTCGCTAATTACGCTTGAAAGATCTCCAAATGAATTTGTCAATGATAAATTTATAGCAGATTCTTCATTTGCCATTTTAATGGATTCGTCAAGTGCTTTAGTGATTGCCTTGAATGTGTTTGTTATGGCACTCGTTGCTATATTAGCGAGCGTAAAGCCTGCGACGAGGTTTTTTAATACGCCGTCCATTGAAACAAAACCGTTAACCATTTGTTTTATATCGCCAGTTACTTTTTCAGTTCCTTTTGATAATACTTCTAATTCAATTTTTGGCATTTATTACCCTTCACATCTTCATCGCGTAACAGATCTATATATATCGACCTGAATTTTTTCATTATATACAATAATGATTCGTCTTGATCCATTACCCCACCCGATTGCCAGTAACATCGAAATACTAATCGTTCTTTATCAAACGTATCAAAAAATAATACGAGATAGTCATACCATATAATGTACTCTGGTTCATTCTTAATAGATGACTCCCGACCGAGCATTACACATTTCAGGACAAACCTTATTTCATCTTCCTGATCGGGAGTTAAGAAAAAAAACTGCTATTCCAGATTTTAGCCTCCGCATAGATATAATCTATCAATTTTTGATTGTTAAGTTTTTGCAAAAACTCATAATTAACTTTATGATATTTTTTTTCACCGTCGACTTCATAAAAAAGAGTATGTTTTTCATCCTGTACAATTGACAAATCAATGTGTGTTTTAATGATCCGTTCATTTAATTCCGCCCATGATTTCAACTCATCATCCTTTTGATTTTCAGATAACTCTTTCATTACTTCATCGGGTTGTTTTTTTTCATCAAAGGCTTTTTTAAAATATTCATTTTGCCATAATGAATTTTGCATGAACTTTAATTTTAACTTGTCAACCGGTTCAAGTTTTTTTATTGTGATGTATTCTTCTTCACCAGCATCCGGCGGAAAAAACCCTTTTATATCCAGTCTTTTTTCATTTTCAACAACCAAATCTTTTAAGTTAAGTAACATCAAAACTCCTCAATAAGTCGCCGTCACATTGTCAACCGTTTTCATTGTAATGTCATGTCTCAACAATGCATTGCCAGTTATCATCAACTTATCTCTTGTTGATAACACACTTGAAAAATTATCAAGATAAAGTTTTGGCATTTCAAAAAACATTGAATACGGTATTGTGTTTGTAGTATCAGCGTATGATTCGCAACCTATGAACATATACGCTTTTAATTCAGTCCCTGCGTCATAGTTCGGTTTTAATGGATAGTTTGTCGCATTGTTGCCAAGGTCAAATGAAAAAGAAGCAACATAATTCTGATAATCCAGTTCGGATATATACACGTCTTCAATAGTTTTTGAATCATGCAGATTTGGATTGATTTGTAATGAAAGTTTTTTGACTTCTGTCACCGCCCAAATAACGCCAGATGTATCAACGATTACCAGTTTACATTTTCCCTTGAATGCCGAAATAGTTGGAGTTGTCAATGAGACGTCGTTTTGATCGACAACCATTTGTCGTCCGACAAAAGTAAAACTACACTTTATCGGCAATTGCGGTTCAGCATTCAACGTAAAGTTTGATACTTTATTCCCAAGAAAAGAAACTGATTTATTCGTTCCCAAATCTCTATTTTCAAGTATAGAAAATGAAGGTAAGTTATTTGTAGTTGGTCTTGACAAATTATGAGTTTTTGCCGTAGTTGATGCCGTGATAGCCGATTGCAAAATCAAAGGTATACAATTCGATGTAGGATTTTTTACCTGAGTTGCCGTAAAAGCCGCTATATTACTCGACGCTTCCGTTCCTACTCCCATGTATACGGCGTCCCATCCGGTATAGCCTGCTATCAATGCTACCGCCTCTACTATGGTGTCCGCCGTTGTTCCTGATAAATCAAGTGTTCCGGCTGTTCCAAAATTAGTATCCGCAGACCATGACGAACCGTTAGACGAAAGTTCAGCAAGTAAGTTTGTGGTAGTCAATGTCAATCTTGCATACGGCGAAACGCCGTTATATGTTATGATGACGTAAGACTTTGTCGGATCACTCACCGCCGCTTCATTTGAAAAAACGCCCTGCATCATGAATAGTTCATTTGGGTGAAATGCCTCAAACTCAAGTGCGCCGCCGACAACATAACCAGTGACCAAATCAAACTCATCCATATTCTGGCCGATAAGCGCGTCATCTTTTGTCAATGTCGGCTTAGAGTCAAGCGAACTTGATTTAACTCTCAATTTAACATCCGGGGTAATTGCAACTCCGTATGAACTTTCTTTTTTTATCTGTACGTTGCCCCTTGAACCTAATCTATTTAAGCCCATTTAATTCCTCCTGTGTAACTTCATTTTTTTTAACCTTTTTTATAGTATAGTTTTCTTTTTTTTCAACTATGCCATTTGTATAATAATCTTCAGGGACATTATAGCATTCAGGCAAAGTATCATTGACATAATACGTTCTTATGTTCCCGATCTCATCCTGTACGTTTGCAATATGTCCACTTTTAACAACGTTCATACTCTAACCTCCAATTCAACTGCTATTGCCTTATATATTTCATTTTCGTTTGAATCTGTTATACTTCCAAGTTCGCCACCCTTACACCTTATCCATGTGATATTAGCGTCTATCTTGTTTACGTCACTTTGTGTTACCCCGCCGTAACCATGGAAGATTCTTTGTAACGCTTCGATGTAATAGCAACAATGCGCCTGCAAGGTACTAACATTGCTTTCAAGTGCTGCCATTACCAAAAACCTATATATAGTATTCATGTTTTCGGCATAGTCTTCTAGCATTTCGTCTTCAATCAATTCTTCCTTTACAAAAGATATTTTAATTTGCGGCATTGCAAGATTTGCCTCAAGTCCTCCGGTTGTAATAAGATTTGCATAAGGTATTGTACTATCGGCGTACTTTGTTCTTAACGTATCAATCATATTATTGAATTGATTTGTTAAGATAGTTTTAATAGCCGTTAATGTCTTCGCCGCAAAGTATCTCATTCAACACCTTCCGTTATATGGTCTTCCGCTAATTTAATTAATATCTTCCATGCCGGTAATGGTAAATCGTCATCAGGTGTATTGAAGTAATGACGCGGATTTTTATGTCGTTCCTGCACAAAATAAAAATAATCCGCACCGTCAACACTCATAACAAGCGACTTTTGACCAATGTTTGATTTGAAGTTTATCGCCGCTTCTTTCAACGCGCCTGTTAATTCGAGCATCTGCATGCTTGCAAACTTCGAATGCTTTTTCCAATCAAAATATGCTGGCGTATAGTTTGCCCATTTTGCTCGCTCCATAATCCGCCCGCGTGATTCAAAGTTTGCCGCTACTATTTCTTTGTATTCTTCAATGAACAGTTTAAACACGGGTGACATGTCATCAACGTTTTTTAACAACCTTATGAACTTTTGTTTTGCGTTTTCGGATTGTAATTTGAATCTCACGTCACTCATAATTTAAAGTCCCTATCAACAAAGTTGCTTGTTATTTCATCTTCCGTCCGTGATCCATCCAACACATTACTGGAAACATTGCAATAGTCATCACTCCCCGAGATAACTCCGTAAACTTCTGGGTTATCCGTTATTTCTTTCAGTAATTTTTCATATTGCGAAAGATAATAGTTTGTCCTTGACATTTCAGGATTCGGGTTACTTGTAGAGTTGAACTGAATGCCAATATGACCGGCGCATCCGTATAGACAAAGCCGTTTCAGTCTTGAAAGTATTCTAAAGTCTGTCGGCTGCGTGTTAATCCCTATCACCGACAATTGAAGGTCAATGTCATTTGTGATATCAGCAATCAAAGCATTTACTTCCGTAAGCGTAGGTTTTGAAATGGGCGCGGTATCTGAAAATGTTACCGCCGATCCGAGAAATAATTTAACTTCGTTTGCCGTACAATAGTTCATAATATTCCTTCAAAAATTGGCGGGAAGTCGTCTCCCCGCCTCTCATTCACCTTAAGCTATTCTAACGATAGATGTAAACCAAGCCGGAGCCGCAACAAAGCGAGCGTCCGAAATCCATTCATAATCACTTGATTTTTTATCGTCAATATAATTCCACTGAACATCCTTCCTTCTCTGTAAGAAAAAAGGTTCTCTTCCAGTTCTGTAATAGACCATATACCATGTATTGACAGAGGTCAACTGGTAAGGGTTAACTATTGGAGTGAAGGCGTTATACCATGTATTTGCTACACCGGTCGAAGTCTGCGGATTGCTTACTATCGATCTGAATGTTAATTCAAGATGAGCTGGGCAAAGAACATACCATTTACCTTTTCCGAGTGGATTAATCGGCTTTCCATCAGCCCATTGAACGCTAATCAAAGCGTTATATGCAAGCGGAAGGTCTGTTCTAATGTTTGCTTCGGTAGTTCCTGTAATGGCAAGTTTATTATCAAAGGCGGCAGCTGTTCCGATGTTATGAGTATCTGCGAACAAATCCGATCCATCAAAAGTCGATGAATTGGCTACAAGCAAATCATTGATGAGTTTGTCTGGGAAAATAGCGAAGTCTTCTACCGCTTCATTTATTTTCCCATCAATATAGCCAGGAACAATCTGGCCGGCGTCTTCATAATCATCCTTATTCATAGATATGTTTCCAGTCCATGATTTATTTCTGACTGTCATCCTGTATTTTTTTGCCAATTCCTGAACCTGATCTCTATTTTCAGCCGATGTTTTTTCCTTAATGGTAAAACCGTGTTCATCAAATAGGTAGTCCTCAAAAGCATTTGTTGAGGGGACTTCTTTCATGATTGGCGAAAAAGTAGCGGTCTGCCCTTCACTTCGCAAAACAAAAGCAGTCTGAATTCCTCTGGTTGTTAATATACTATTCTGCATTTTTTTCTCCTTATGACCTTATCGCTACGACTGTTACAAGCCCGATTGTATTTCCTATTGTATCACCGGCGCAAACAACCCGTAATGATCCACTTACAGCTATTGTAGATTTAGCGTCATCAATAGTTCCTGCTCTTGCTATTGTCTTATCAACTGCGCAAGTCATTGCGTTTGTTATGTCGCTTGTTCCATCAGTAACTTTCATCGTTCCGTTTGTTGATGCGCCTCTAGGTTGAACTATCACGTCAACAATTTCAAAAGCAAACGGCGCATTAGAAGAATAAATATCTTCGGTTGCTGATCCGGTCGTGATGTTCTTTGTAATCGAAAACAATTCACCCGACTTAACAATGTTTTGCATCGGCATAAAACAATTAAGATCAATTTCAGCAAGAGTCGCTGAAAGAACCTTTGAAATTGTTCCAATTGGAATTGTTCCAGTAACCGCAAAAGTAAAATTATCAGTTGCGTATACAACGTCTCCGACGTTTGCCTGTGTCAACCCTGTCATTGCCGCATAAAATTGACCATTAAGATATAATGTTCTTACCGTTGCATCACCTGATGGTACCGATCTTGTTTCCTGACTTGTCAATATTGATCCATCGGCTGTAGTGGCGGCGGGTGTTCCATTCGAATTCGCAGTTTCATCAGCTATAATACCAATATAATTTATCCCGTTTTGATCTACGATAGTTGATGCGTGATTATACAAATATCCGTCAATCTTTACAACACCAACGCATCCATGATAAATTGTCGCCCCACTTTTCACGGGAAACGCTAATTTTTTTGTGTTATTTCTTATAACAATTGTTTTTTCAACTGTACTTGCCATGTTATTTATCCTCCGATTTTATTTCAGATTTTTTGATTGCTTCAATAACCTTCGGATCATCAGTTTTAAGTCCAAGTGATTCGGCGATTGCAATCTCATCCTTACTCAATGTCTTAATTCCTGCCCCCGAGAAAGTCTGTTGACCTTTTTTTTCAACTTTCGGAATGACTTTAAGTTCATCAATGACTGTGTTTTTATCAAGGATATAAGCCTTGATCTTCATATCATTCAATGCTGGGTGAAACTGTCCGTCTTCAATTGCTTGTTTGACAACTGATTCCGCCTCTTTCTTCAATTCATCTTCTTTGATTTTTGAAAGTTCTGTTTTTGAAGCATTCAATTCTGTTTCTTTAGAAAGCAATTTATCATTTACATCTTTGTTAAGTTTTTCAAGTTCGCTTACTTTGCCTATAGCCTCTTTTGCGAGTTCAAATGTTTCCTTAACAATTGTATTATCAACTGCCTTCCCATCCTTAGAAAGCTGTACTTTCTCTATTTCAGATACTTTTGCATTTAGCATTTCCAATTTCTGCTCTAAATTCATAATCTCTCCTTTACTTAATTTGATTTGCGACTGTACATCGCCTATCGATCCTTCTAACGCCGGGTAATTTACCAGGCTTATTGCCGAAAGACTATTAGGATATACAGTCTTATCCGTGCCCGTGCGTTCACCGAATGCCGGACTTATGTATGAATAATGACGATTTTTAATCGCCTCATAACCAAGATCGTTTAATAGTATCCGTCCATATAAACCATCATCTCTTTTTTGCAACTCCAGAATATCGGCATAGGATACTCCGAATTCATGATCGTTATCCATTTTCGGTTTTGACAACTTTTCATCATTGAATGCTTCAATCATGCTATTCATGAAAGCGTCATTAATATTTTCTGTTCGGTCGTATTTTTCAATATACACTTCACCGCGTGGAAATATTTTTAGCCAATGCTCTTTTTTGGAATTGTCAATTTTATCAAAATCAATTTTTTCGTATGTTCTATACATGTTACACTCTCTCGTCCGTAAAATCATTTGCGTCAATATCAATCATGATCCCGTTACCGTTACATTGGAAATTAAACCATGCTCTTCCCTCTTCTATATCTGGATTCGGTGCTCTCATACAATTACATTTGCAATTGACTGTTAACGCCCTTTG
>DPLR01000190.1 GCA_003541895.1 Cytophagales bacterium
GAAGTTGTTGATTCTTATTTGTTTCACGATAATCAAATAATAATTGACTACAAAGGTAATATTAAGAGCTTACCTCTGCCTTCGGAAAACATTGATCCCATTGACTTTGGTATTGCAGAACTGGAAAAGGAACACGAATTCAGAAAAACGCATGGATATCTAAGCGGCAAAAATCCCCTTAGATACGATTTTAATAAAAGGTATTCCGCTGTCGCAATCAGTGGTGAATTGATAAAAAAGAGATACCCCTTCAACGAATTAACAGAATTATTTCTGAACTATGGACCTGATTGGGATTATGTGAAACGACCTGATTTTACATTTTCACCTACATCGGATTAACTGATTGACCCAATTCTACACAAGATAGGCAGGCGATCAGGTAATAGAACAACGAAACCACAAGACTTACACTCCCAAATGTCTTATTTTTAATAAATCATATCATAGAAAGCATTTTTCGAGATGAACCATTTTAACTCACTAAGAGAATTACTCAGTGTCCTTAGCCGGGGGCACAAACTATTGGCAGAGATGTTTGAAAAACGTAAATCCCTTTCATACAGATACGAGTACGCTCTTGAGATAATGGAAGACGAGGATGTAATTAAGCTTTTGGTAAGTAAGAACATTATCCGACAAAACGGGAACTTACTTGAGTTGGATGATCAGTTCTTGAAATTCTTTGAAGAGATTTTGGAAGTAAATGAAGAAATAAACACTTCGTACATCAACGAAAATATTCGACAAGTAAGAGATGAGTACATGCTCTATTATTTACAGGCAACCAGTGAAAGCGAGCGATTTAAATATTTAAAGGCAGTAAAATCTTCATTGAGAAAAATCGGGAGAATCACTCTTCGAAACATCGTTGATCTAAACCGTAATATCGACCACACATTTAAGAACGAACCGAATTATAAAATTAAGCTTTCAAGACTTGAGAACCACAAAGCAAAAATGGAAGCCATTCAGCAAATGATTGAGCAAACAGAAAAACTATTAAATGAAGACGAGCTTACTTTTTTTAAAACCGCTACTGACGAAGAACTTAAGCACATTAAAACCGACTTGATTTTGGAATTAATTGAATCAAGACAAAACCTCATTGAGACCCGAAAGCAAATTATCGAATACATCAATCAAATAAAATACCAGAGCAAGTTCACTGAAAAACTGAGACAATTAAAATACTTGAGAGATCAATTTGAAATTAAACACAAGACCAACATCAATGAAGTCTTATCAAAAACCCATTCCCTCGTCTTTGAAGCAAGACCATCCTTCCCTCTAAAACTCTCGTTGGAGAATCTACAGAAGGACGATGTTTATCAATTAATAAAAAAAATAAGCAGCAAATACAAATCAGGCGTTAGCAGTAAGAATTCTATAGCAGAAAGTCTTACAGAAGATGATTTAAAGACAGAAATTGAAAAGGAAATCCATATCAACTTACGCGAAGTAAAAGAGAATTTTGCAAAATCAGGAGAACACTTATTTGACCATATTTCAGGATACGCGTTCGCAAAAGAAATTTCCTTTGGCGAGAAAGTAACGATCTATTGTCAGATGATCTCATTATTTGAGGAAGAGTTTGATGTGACTGATAAATTTGAAAAGCAAGGCAACATTGAGTATGCAATAGTTTATCCAAAATAGAACCTTCATGAATGCACTAACACACGCAGGGGAAATATATGAAATGCTCAATAAGGGGCAATTCATTTGCTCCAATAGTTCCAATAACCGCATCTCAAAGCTTTGCGAAATACTTGACGATAATGAGAATTACGAATCACTTTACGAATATTTCCGTCAGATCAATTTGCTCCTTGAAAAAGGTGATGAATACTATTACTTTTCACGTAAGGGTGAATTAAAAGCAGACCTTGAGAGAAAGTTGGAGGCAGCTTGCAAATGGATTGACATTGTTGATTTTTTCAAAACCTTTGATAATTCTTTTGCATCCGGATATAGTTTTTCTCCATCTCAGATCGCGGTTGAAATAAGCGTTCAGGCAGTGTTGAAAAGCAAAGCGGACGGTCTGAAACGCATTTTCAAAATGGATGAGAAGACCCCTTACGCAGAGGTCGTTAACAAGATAGTGGAATCCCTTTGCAGGGATGGCTTTGCAGAAATGGAAAATGAAATTCTGAAGTCATACAAAGTACTTTCTTCATTCAAGTACCTTGAAGAACTGATCAATAATATTAATATTCCTGACGAAGTTCAACATGAGATACCTGAATAAGATCATATTCATCAACAGTGCAAAAATCCGATATGCCGAAATAAATCTTGACGGCCATGTGCATTTCATTGGCACTCAAGGCGTAGGCAAGAGTACCCTACTGAGGGCAATTTTATTCTTTTACAATGCGGATACTTTTGGTTTGGGTATTCCACGGCAGAAAACAACTTATACCGACTACTATTTCAAAGATTCAAATGCATACATCGTCTATGAAGTTCTACGAGATGAAGGAAAGTTCTGCGTGGTTTCCTATAAGTCACAGCATAAAGTTTGTTTCAGGATTTTTGACGGGGAATTCAATCGGAATTTTTTTATTAGCGAAAACGGAAACGTTCCAAACAGTTGGGATGGAATTGCTGAAGAGCTTGATAAACACAAAGTTTTTTATACAAAACGTAAGATTGAAGAACACAAAGAATACAGAGACATCCTTTATGGCAACCACGATGGTAAAAAGACAGAACTGAGACGTTATTCAATTCTTGAAAGTAAAGATTATCAGTACATCCCAAAGACAATTCAGAATGTATTTCTTAATTCAAGTATGCAGGCTGAGTTTATTAAACAAACCATCATCATGTCTTTGGAAAATGATGTCAAGATTGATTTGAACCAATATGCACATCATCTCAACGACTTTGAATCTCAACTTTCTGACATCAGAAAATTCAAAACCCCAAGTGCAGTAGCGCAAGCAGAATCCATTACCAAACTTTACATCGCGATTAAGAATTTAGAAAGAGAAAAAACTCAACTTGTAAAGCAGTTGGTCTGGACGGTAAACAAGAATGAACAGGAAGAACCAGAACTTAACAAGCGAATGGAAAAACAAGCTGACCATGAGTATGTTTTGACTGGGAAATTAAAAAAACTGGAAGATGCTTTTAAAGCAAAAGAAGACAAAATCAAAGGAGACATCAGGATTCAGGATGAAAACCTGAGAACAGTAAAACGCCTCACTGAGGAATACCAGAGGATAAATATCGATCAAATAATAGCAAGGGTTGAAAGGAAGGAAGCAATTGGAGATGAGCAGAAAAAATTGATTGATGAGAAAGATTTACTCTCAACGCAATTTAAAGAGCTGACACAAAAATTTCAAGCGTTGCTTGACCAATTGGAAAACCAACTAAACGAATTCCTAAATGCAAGGGAGGCAGAAAAGAATAAGATCAATGCAGATTTCCTTCTCTATCAAACTGAAACGAGAAAATATTTTGATCAGCAATTAGCCGAACAGCGGATAGAACACAAGAAAGAAATTATTAATGCAAGAGAAATCTGGGAGCAGAAAAAACTGATAAGTAAAAAAATTGAGATTGAAAGAGAAGGAATCAAACACAAGCGATTTTTTGAAGATGAGATCAAGAAGTTCGATCTAGAAATAAAAACATCAAGTGATGTGGTAAAAGAACTCACTTCGCAGATGGAGAGTTCAAAAAGAGAAATCGAAACTATCCAAAAACATTGGGAGCTGGATGAAAAAGAATTGCAAAAAACATTTGAGCGAGATAGAGAAAAGTTAGAGGTGAAAGTAGCTGAAGCCAGCAACAAGATTTCAGAGATCGAGTCCTACATTGAAAACAGTAAGAACTCACTGTATGGCTGGCTGACCGAGCAATATCCTGGCTGGGAAAAGACGATTGGAAAAGTGATTGACGAGAAGAACGTGCTGTTCAATACTTCGCTTTCGCCCAAATTTTCTGGCAAATCAAATAACTTGTACGGAATTGAAATTGATTTGAATGAGGTGAACAAAAAAGTTAAAACAGTTGACGACTACGAAGCAGAGAAAGCAGAACTGAAACGAATCGCAGAAGACATTATAAAAAGCATTGCTGGAATTAGTGAGAAACTGGAACGGGACAAAGAAAATTTAAAAAGAAAATACCAGCCAAAAATCAGGGATAAGAAAGATTTGGTAAAAGAAAGTGAATACGGAATTGAGCAAAATCAGTCCAAAAATTCGGAGGCAAGAGTAAAATTAGGAAAACTTTCAGCAAGAGCTGAAAACGAAAAAAAACTCCAACTTGAAAAATTCGCTTTAGAAATTGAAGATGCCGCGAGAGCAGAATTACGAGCTAAGGGTGAAGTTGAAAAAGCAGAAGATGAACTGACAAAATGGATTAGAGCAAAAGAAAGCGAAAGGGATAAAAAGATAAAGGCCGAAGAAGAAAAGATACAACAACTTCTCATAAATGTCGATGCGGAAATAAAAGTGGAACTGGAACGCATCAAGAAGCGAAAATATGAGATCAATTCTCAAAAAGAAAAAGAGCTTTCAACGAAGGGAGCCGATACAAATCGGTTGGCAGAGATTAGTGAGAAATTGGGGAAAATTGAGGCCGAGCTTCAGTTCATTGAAAGGAATAGGGATACAGTTTCCGACTATAAAAAAGATAAGAGGGAATATCTTGATAAGGTGGATCATTTCAGACAAGAGAAACAAAAACTTGAAAAGCAGCTAAAGGAAGAGGAAAGGAAACACGATCAGCAAAAAATCACACTTACAGAAGAATTAAAAATCGTTCGAGATGTCATCCAATTGTTAAAAAAGGAATTGGACGCGATTGAAGAGGATAATCTGGCTTTCAACAATTTCAAGGAGCTTGCTTTCTATAAATCCATTGAAGAATATTTTACCGATCCCACTTCCGGAAGCGAAACTGATAAACGAGGTAAAAATCTAATTGACGAGATTAATGATCTGGAAACCCAAAAATTGAGATCGAGGAAAGATGAACTACGGAAAGACACAAATGAATTTTTAGGAAGGTTCAATGACGACAACCTTTTCAAGTTTAAAAAGCAATTGACGAACGATATGTCGTTTCTTGATTTCGCATTGATGCTTTCAGATTTTATTGAGGAAAAGAAAATAGAAAAGATTGAGAAGGAAGTCAACGAGCGTTTTGCCTTAATAGTACAGACCATCGCAACCCAGACCAACAGTTTGGTTTCCAATTCTGGCGAGATTCAAAAAATCATAGGGAAAATCAACGAAGACTTTGAAAGGAAAGACTTCGCTGGCGTAATCAAGAAAATTGAATTAAAAATAGACGACAGCAAAAATGAAATTGTGCAGTTACTCATCATGATAAAGAAATACAATGATGATAACGCTATACATCTGGGAGAAAGGAACCTATTTTCCAATGACGACACGGAAAAGAAAAACAAGGGCGCAATTGACCTACTAAAGCAATTCGCAAAGAAAATCGGTGAATTAAGAAAGGATGATATTTCACTTGCAGATTCGTTTGAATTGAAATTTCGGATTATTGAGAATGATAATGATTCAGGTTGGGTTGAAAAACTATCTAATGTGGGGTCAGAAGGAACCGATGTTCTCGTGAAAGCGATGCTGAACATTATGTTATTGAACGTGTTTAAAGAAAGTGCCTCTAAAAAATTCAAGGACTTTACGTTGCATTGCATGATGGATGAAATTGGAAAACTTCACCCCAATAATGTGAGAGGTATTTTACAATTTGCTAAAGACAGGAACATCCGTCTGATCAGTGGGTCACCAATTGAAAACGATGCCCTTGCCTTTAACCACATTTACAAGTTGAGCAAAGACGAGAAGAGTATCACAAGGGTGAAGCGAATTCTAACACAGTATTCTGAGCAATGAAATTACCGATCTCAATATCAGAAAATCTTATTGCTGTGCAGAATGGAGATAAAATCCCCTTCAGTAAAATGAAGCATGCTACCGTTGACTTAATGCTTGAAAACGGTGTTTTAAAAAAGCAAATTCAGGGAAGAAGTAAAGTATTGATTTATCTCACAGACAAGAATAAACTTATTGCTTTCCTGAAAAACCACTTTGGCATTGAGAGTTTGGAAAATTATGTTCATGGCTTGAGGCGAACGGACTTAAGCCGAGCCGAAGCCGTAGAAATATCGTCAAACTCTAAACTGAAGAGCATTAGAACATTCAAAGGATTTTTAGTGAATAGCTATCAACCAATAGAATGCGTCCTTAACAATAAGCAAATTACCATTGAACCAACTGAAGGAACTTTTACATTCATCTATGACTATGAGACCTTTTTCCTACCAAACGACACTACCGTGATAGGAATAGAAAATTCAGAAAACTTTCGGTACATACAGAAACAAAAGGGACTTTTCAACAATATTCAACCGCTTTTCGTGTCACGATATCCGCAAAGCAAGGATTTAATAAAATGGTTGCAAGCGATTCCCAACCGCTATTTGCATTTTGGTGACTTTGATTTTGCAGGGCTTAATATTTATGTGAGTGAGTTCAAAAAATACTTACAAGATAAAGCAAGCTTCTTTTTACCCATGGACATTGAAAAAATTCTCGCTGGCAAAGGAAACAGAAAGAATTACGACCGTCAGACTGTTCAATTTGATCGAAGTGAAATTAAAGAAGAAAATGTTTTGATGTTATTAAGATTAATTGAGAAATATAAAAAAGGCTTAGACCAAGAAATCTTTTCGACATAAAACAAAACAAGCATTGCTGCGTTAGTCAATAATAATTCTTTAGCCAGTACTCACATAAAAGTACTTGTTTGATATCTTCTCCGCTCATTTTTTTGTGGGCTTGATGAAATTTATCTCCACCCCTAATTTTCACACAAGGCTATCTTCTTTGGGTTTCTTTGTTCACTCTAAAAGGAATTTATTGAAATACAACCTTTCGT
>DPLR01000146.1 GCA_003541895.1 Cytophagales bacterium
TTTTCTGTTACTTCAGTCATCCTGTTTTTATTTGCCATTGCATCGAATACAATGTCATGCAAAAATAGTGATGGCCCGGTTGTAACTCCTGGTTCGTGAGACAAGCAAGCTGCCGATTTTGGAGGTTTGGCAAGATCCTATGCCTTAAGTTTTGTTATCGGAGATTCAGCTTATGTTGGAACGGGATTAAACTACGATAGCGGAAAATTAGCCGACTTCTGGAAGTATGATCCTTCAAGTGATGTGTGGTCAAAAAAATCAAGTCTTCCGGGCAACGCTCGTTGTCAGGCCGTTGCATTTGCCTTGGATGGAAAGGGATATGTAGGAACAGGCATAGACAGTGCAGGAAATTATTTAAGTGACTTTTATCAATTTGATCCCACCATTGGATCAAAAGGAAAATGGACATACGTTGCGGATTTTCCTGATGCAAGAATAGGCAGCATTGCGTTTGTTGTAAAAGGAAAGGCATTTGTGGGAGCGGGAAGAATCTCTGGGGGTTCTGTAAAAGACCTTTGGCAGTATGATCAAATAAAAAATACTTGGGTGCAACAAATAAGTATTTACGGATCAAAAAGAGAAAATGCGTTTGTTATGGTCATCAATGACATTGCTTATGTGGGGTCTGGGCTTGACTACGGTTCTTACGTAAAAGATTTTTACAAATTTGATATAACTCAAAATGGAGGGCAAGGAGCATGGCTAGCACTAAATGGTCTAACAGGAAAAAATGCCGATGGTAAAAGTATCATTCAACCAAGCCCGAGAAAATTTGGAGCAACTTTTACTATTGGAAATTCTGGGTACTTGACTTGCGGCACTTCGAGTATTGCAGAAGAAGGTGATACTTGGCAATATGATCCAGACACAGATACATGGGTTCAATATTATTCTTTCACAAAGAATACTCCTGTTGCAGGATCAATACGAGAGGGCGCAGTAAGTTTCACTCTTACCACTTCCACTGGCGAATATGGCTATCTTGTAACAGGTCAATATTCTCCATTTGTGCAACTGAAAGATTTTTGGAAGTTCGACCCACTTGGTGTTGAACCCAATAATAAATAAGCTGCTGAAAAAAGTCATCCAAGGGTTTTTCTCAGAATAGAACCAAATCGGCCTACTTATCGTTAACTTTACATCGTGAAGAAGTTCGGAATTATAATCATCGCTTTTGTTTACCTGCTTTTATCGGTGGGCATTGCAAAATCTACCCACATTTGCATGGGTCGTGCTTTGCCGGCTTCGTTCTTTTCATTTGAATCTGAAAAATGTTTTTGTTCGGATTCCAACCAACCCGATACTTGTTGCGATGATCAATTTGAATTGGTCAAAATTGATAACGACCAATCCATCGGGCAAGTCGTTCATTCACCCATTCCTGATTTCAATTTTTTAGGTGAGTTGTTTTCAGAGACTACCGAAATCTTTATTTCTGAAACCACGACTGAATTTTTAGCGGAGTACAATCCACCGCCTCCTAAAATTTCTATCTACCAATCGGTTTGCAGTCTTATTTTTTACGAAGCGAAAGTTTAAAAGCACTCGCTGTCAGACCGCTTTAATCGGTCAAGCGGCTCGTCAACTTTTCAAACTTTAACTTCTAAAAAAATGAAAACAAAAATAATTCTCACGATCGTAAGTGCATTCTTCGCATTTACATTGAACGCGCAGTCCAAAATCGTAACAGCCACCATCAAAGTGTATGGCAACTGTACGCAATGCAAAAAAAGAATTGAAACCGCGCTCGATCACAAAGGCATAAAGAAAGCCGAGTGGAGTCCGAAGACCAAAGAACTTCAGGTAGTTTATAACTCGAATAAAATTACTGAACTCGAAATTCACGAGTTGGTTGCCAACGTGGGGCATGACACCGACAAAGTAAAAGCGAAGGATGATGTATATGCTTCTCTTCCATTTTGTTGCTTGTACCGCGATCATGAAATGAATGAGCAAGATCACAAAATGATGAATCATTAAATGATCGGTCATGAAAACCATTTTAATAGGATTGATGGCTTTTGCTTTGGCCTACCCATTCAATTCATCGGCCCAAAAATTATTGGGGCTCGTTGTTGAAAAAGATAAGCAAAGCAAAGACCAACCGCTGGCCGGAGCAAATGTGCGCTGGCTCGGCACCTCCCAAGGAACAACTACGCGCGACAACGGTGTGTTTCTTTTAGATCGAGTTGAAGGAGCTGATCGGCTCGTGATCAGTTTTGTGGGTTACATCAGCGACACGATAAAGATCACTGATCAAACTAACATCAAAGTTGAATTGAAATCGGAAGTACAACTGCAAGAAATTGTTGTGCAAGGATGGAAACCATCCACCTACAACAATGCGCTTTCAGAAATGAACCTGATTGAGATGAATGAAAAAGAATTATTCAAAGCCGCCTGTTGCAATTTGTCGGAGAGTTTTGAAACGAATCCATCCGTTGATGTAACCTTTACCGATGCCATCACCGGCACGCGGCAAATTCAAATGCTTGGCTTGTCTGGGCCTAACACCATGATTTCGTTGGAGAACATGCCCGGAGTTCGCGGGCTTGCATCAAGTCAGGGAATTCAATTTATTCCTGGCACGTGGATCAACTCCATTCAAGTAACGAAAGGTGTTGGCTCGGTTATCAATGGATATGAAAGTATTGCAGGGCAAATCAATGTGGAATTGAAAAAATTACAAGAGAGCGATAAACTTTTTATTAATGGATATGTGAACAGTTCCGCCCGAAGCGAACTGAATCTGGTTCACACCGCACACGCGAGTAAAAAATGGGCTACTACTTTTTTATTGCACAGTAGCATTCGCCCTCTAGAGATGGATCAAAATCATGATGGCTTTCTCGATTTCCCGAAAGGCAAGCAAGTGAATTTTATCAATCGCTGGGTGTACAATTCATGTAACGGATGGCTCGGTCAGGTGGCGTTCAAATATTTAACTGACAATAAACAAGGTGGCCAACTCGGATATGATCCTGAGCAAGATAAATTTTCCACCAACCGTTATGGATTTGAAATCAATACCAACCGATATGAAGTGACCGGAAAAATTGGTTATCAATTTTCAGGGAAGCCGTATAAAAGTTTTGGGTTACAATTAAACGCGCTGCAACACAACCACGACAGTTATTTTGGTTTCAACGTTCACAATGCCAACGAACAATCTTTTTACTCCAATTTCATTTATCAGTCGATCATCGGAAGTACATTTCATAAATTCAAAACAGGGTTGAGTTTTTTGTACGACAACTTCACGGAATCATTGAGCAGTGCCAACACCACTTTTGCCAACCGAAATTTTGATCGCACGGAAATTGTTCCAGGCGCTTTCGTTGAGTATTCGTATGATGACACCAAGAAATTTTCAATGATTGCCGGAGCGCGCGTTGATCAGCATAATTTGTTCGGAACCTTTTTCGTTCCGCGACTTCACTTAAAATACAAACCAACCGAAACGATGGTGCTACGCGCTTCGGCAGGCCGCGGAATTCGGGTAGCGAATATCATCCTGGAGAACCCAGGTTTTTTAGCCAGCGCGCGACAAATGGTTTTATCTAATCTGCAATCCAATCATGCGTACGGTTTTCGTCCGGATGACGCTTGGAATTTCGGATTCAATTTTTTACAGGAGTTCACGCTTGATTACCGCTCGGGTGCATTTAGTGTAGATTATTTTTTTACCGACTTCAAAAACCAAGCGGTGGTTGATTGGGATAAAAATCCACAGCAAATAAATTTCTTCGGGTTAACTGGCAAATCATTTTCGCACAGCCTGCAAGCGCAACTCGATTATCAATTGATTCGCAGGCTTGATGTTCGGTTGGCCTATCGGTGGGTAGATGTTGAAACCGATTATTTGAACGGAAGATTATTGCGACCACTTGTTCCACGAGATCGTGCGTTTATCAACCTCGCCTACAAAACAAAAAATAATTGGATGTTTGATTACACCGTGCAACGAATCGGCTCTCAACGAATTCCAACTACTTCGAGCAATCCATCTGAGTACCAATTAAAATCCTATTCTGATCCCTACATTTTAATGAACGCGCAAGTCACAAAAAATTTTGGAGCAAGGTGGAGTGCTTACGTAGGGGCAGAGAACTTCACCAATTTTAAATTGAGCAACCCAATCGTTTCTGCGAGTCAGCCGTTCGGACCGTATTTTGACACATCCATGGTTTGGGGGCCCGTGTTTGGAAGGATGTGGTATGTTGGGTTTAGGTATAGAGTAAAGTGAGAATAATTTCGAGGTCTGTATTGAAACAGACCTCGTTCATTTACACTCTCACCGCTAACAGCAACTCAATATTTTTAAACTTCATTCCAAATTTGCGTGCAATGCTTTCGTTGACTAAGTTTCCTTTATAGGTGTACACGCCTTTCATAAACCATTTGTGTGCAAAAATCATTTCTTCAATTCCGCCCTCTTCGGATGCACGAAGAATGGTAGGAGTAAAAATATTGCTCAACGCTGTGGTTGCTGTGTTGGCCACGCGCGAAGCAACGTTCGGAACACAATAATGGATCACATCGTATTTTCTAAAAACGGGTTTGGAATGCGAAGTGATTTCAGATGTAGCAATACAACCGCCCTGATCAATGCTCAAATCAATAACCAGCGAATCGGGTTTCATTTCGCGCACCATCTCTTCACTCACAACGTGCCGAGCGCGTCCTTTTTCAGCACGCAAAGCTCCAATCACCACATCCGCAGTCTTTAGCGTTTCACTTAACGTTACGGTATCAATGGTTGAAGTATAAAACTGATGACCGAGTGTATGCTTGATCCTTCTCAATTTATACAGGTGATTATCGAACACCTGAATTTCTGCTCCCAAGCTCAAGGCGGCACGTGCTGCATATTCGGCAACGGTGCCCGCACCGATAATTACAACTTTGGTCGGAGGTACACCCGTGATCCCTCCCAAAATAATTCCCTTACCATTTTTTGCTGTGCTCAGATATTCAGCAGCAATTAACATAACGGTGCTTCCTGCAATTTCACTCATCGCGCGGATGATCGGCATGCCTCCAACTTTGTCTTCAATAAATTCATAGCCTAGAGCCGTCACTTTTTTGCGTAGCAATGCTTGTACACGCTCTTCACTGAGATAGCCCAATTGAACCGCAGAGATTAAAGTTTGCCCGGGTTTAAAATATTCAAGCTCCTCAATGGTTGGAGGCTCAATCTTCATAATGAAATCGGCCTTGTATACTTCTTGCGGTGAGTAAACAATTTTTGCACCGGCATCGCTGTACGCACGATCAGTGAATTTGCTTCCGGCACCGGCATTGCTCTCCACCCAAATCTCGTGACCATTGTTGACCAATAGCGCCACGGCATCGGGCGTAAGGCTTATACGGTTTTCTTGCAGTGCAATTTCTTTGGGCAATCCGATGAAAAAAGAATGTTTGTTTTTTTTCACCTTCACGAGTTGCTCTTGCGGTGACAAACTTGCTTTTGCCAAAGCCTCAAATCCGGTTTTCTTTTTATCAGGCATGTTTGTGATAATAGATTAATCGCGTTTGTTCATCAACTATTTCAATTCGAACTTCAAAATAATCTTTTGGAAGCAACGAAGGAATTTTCTCCGGCCATTCGATCAAACACAAATGACCCGAATCAAGATACTCTTCTGTACCAATATCAAATGCTTCCATTTCATTTTTGATTCGATAAAAATCGAAATGATAGACAATCCCATTTTTAGTTTTGTACTCATTCACAATTGAAAAGGTGGGGCTCGCCACGGTATCCTCTGAACCTAAAACTTCAACGATGGCTTTAGTCAATGTGGTTTTACCTGCTCCCATGGGTGCATACAGTGTCCACACGCTCAACCCATCGGCTGCACTCAATAATTTTTTAGCTGCTTCTTTAATTTGCGGCAGTGAAAAAGTGATTTTCTCCTCGGTAGAAACGACCTCAGACATTTTTCGAAGTTAAGGAAATTATAGGGATAATCATTTCTTCTAAGCTCACACCGCCATGCTGAAAGGTATCTTTGTAAAAATTGACGTAGTAATTGTAGTTGTTAGGGTAAGCGAAAAACTGATCTTCAATAGCAAAGACATACGTAGTCGAAACATTTTGCTTGGGCAAATAAAAACGTTCGGGCTTCATGGCTTGCATAACCTTATCTCCTTCAAAGCCTAAATTTTTTCCTTGTTTGTAGCGCAAATTAGTATTCACATTTTTGTCGCCTACAATTTTAAAGGCGCGCTTTACGCGAATGGTTCCGTGGTCGGTGGTAATGATCACTTTCACTTTCTTTTCCGAAATCTTTCGCAGGATTTCTAACAATGGAGAATGGATAAACCACGACTTTGTTATGGACCGATACGCAGCTTCGTCTGGAGCTAACTCACGAATCATCGCCATATCTGTGCGCGCGTGCGAAAGCATATCAACGAAATTGTAGACGATCACATTCAGTTTATTGCCGAATAAATTATTTACAGAGTCGGCCAAGTCGCGCCCTTCCTCCAATTGTTTTATTTTGTGATAAGAAAATTTGAAGTTGAGGTTGTTTCGCTTGATCTGCCTTGCTAAAAATTCGTCTTCGAAATTATTTTTCCCTTCATCAACATCTTCACCCACCCAAAGATCAGGATACGTTTTTTCCATCTCAGAGGGAAGCATCCCAGAAAAAATAGCATTGCGTGCATACGCGGTGGTGGTTGGCAAAATGGAGTAATACGTTTCTTCTAAATCAACATTGAAAAATTCGGTGATGATTGGCTCAAGTACTTTCCATTGATCATACCTCAAATTGTCGATCACTATCAAAAAAGTAGACTCATGTTTTGCCACTTCAGGAAAGACCACTTTCTTCATCAACTGATGCGAGAACATGGGGCGATCGGCATTAGGATTGTTAAGCCAGTTCTCATAATTCTTTTTGATGAATCGACAAAAGTTGGTGTTGGCCTCTACCTTCTGACTTTCCAAAACATCGGCCATATCGTTGTTGCCCGATTCGTCCATTTGCAATTCCCAATAAACTAACTTTTTATATATGTCTGCCCATTGCTGATGGTTCATGTTGTCGAGCAAGGCCATGCCAATTTTACCAAACTCTTGCTGATAACCTGAGTTTGTTTTCTCACTGATCAGTCTCTTGTTGTCTAGAATTTTTTTGATGGAAAGTAAAATCTGGCTTGGGTTAATCGGCTTGATAAGGTAATCTTCAATCTTTGCTCCGATGGCTTCTTCCATAATCCGCTCTTCTTCGTTTTTGGTGATCATCACCACGGGAAGATTGGGTTTATTATTTTTTATGAGACTCAACGCCTCAAGGCCGCTCATGCCGGGCATATTCTCATCCAGAAAAACAATATCGAAATGTTTTGAGTCGCTTAGTTCAACGGCTTCGGCTCCGTTATTTACAGGTGTGATGTCATAACCGCGTTGTTGCAAAAAGAGAATGTGTGGCTTCAGTAAATCTATTTCATCGTCAGCCCAGAGAATCGTGTACCTTTGCATGGAAATTTTAAACTCACAATTTACAATTTTAAAGACAACTGTTGGAATGAATAAAAACAAAATCATTAATGATCCGCTGCATGGTTTTATTGCCATACCCAGTGAATTGATTTTTGATTTGATCTCGCACCCCTATTTTCAGCGGCTGCGGTTTATAAAGCAATTAGGCGTAAGCGATTTCATTTATCCCGGAGCCGTTCACACGCGGTTTCATCACGCCCTAGGCGCCATGCACCTGATGGGGCGCACACTTGAAAGCCTTCGCAAGAAAAAAATAGAAATCAGCACCGAAGAATTTGAAGCTTCACTCATTGCCATCCTTTTGCATGACATTGGTCATGGACCACTATCTCACTCGCTGGAGGGAATTCTTTTACCTGGCGTGAAGCACGAGAGCATTTCTTATCTATTTATGAAATCGCTCAACGAAAATTTTAATGACGCATTAGATCTCGCACTTAAAATTTTCAGGAACAGCTATCCGCGGAAATTTTTTCATCAACTGGTCAGCAGTCAACTTGATATTGATCGGCTTGATTACCTTAGTCGCGATAGTTTTTTTACTGGCGTGATGGAAGGAACGATTGGTATTGACCGAATTGTTGCTATGCTCACCGTTCATGAAGATCAGTTGGTGGTGGAAGAAAAAGGCATTTTTAGCATTGAAAGTTTTTTGCACGCCAGGCGATTGATGTACTGGCAAGTGTACCTTCATAAAACAGCCGTGAGTGTTGAGCGCATGATGGTGAACACCATGAAACGCGCACAATATTTAGCCAACGCCAATGAAAAAATTACTGCCAGCGAATCGCTTTTGTTTTTCCTGAAGGGAAAATAGTCATCGAACGAATTGGCTCATCAGCCACAGGTGCTGGAACGGTTTGGGCAAATGGACGACAACGATGTATGGGGCGCCATTAAACTTTGGCGGCAGCATCCGGATTCTATTTTGAGCAACCTTTGCCAAATGATTTTGAGTCGCGAAATTTTCCGAATCCAATTAACACAATCGCCCATCAAAAAAAGTGAAGCTGAAAAAGTGGGGCAGCAAATTCAGAAGCAATACGAGGTTTTGCGAAAAGATGCCGCATACTATTTGTCGCACGGCACAGTGACGAACGAAGCGTATGTGGCGGGCGGGCAACCTATCAACGTTTTGATGAAGTCGGGCCAAGTGCTCGACATAGCCGAGGCCAGCGACCTGCCCACCATTCAGGCGATGAGCAAAATCGTGAAAAAAAACTATTTATGCTGGCCTAAAAACCTATCTTTGTAAGGCGTCCTCTTTCCATTGACGTTTTACCCTGACGTTGATTTTTTATGGAGTTTACCCTGAATCAAATTGCCGGCATGTTGGGTGGTGAGGTGCGTGGAGACGGGAACCAAAAGATCAACATGCTGGCGAAAATTCAGGACGCCAGGCCCGGCCAGATTTCATTTTTGTCCAATCCCAAGTACGAACAATACATCTATACCACACAGGCCACTGCCGTCATTGTTCAGCGTGACTTTCAGCCAAAAAAGGAAATTCATTCTGCCCTCGTGCTGGTGGAAGATCCTTACTCCAGTTTCACTGTGCTCCTGGAAGAATATCACAAACTGATCAGCTTCCAAAAATCAGGCGTGGAACAGCCTAGTTTTATCGGTGAGAAAACAACCGTTGGAAAAAGTATTTATCGCG
>DPLR01000353.1 GCA_003541895.1 Cytophagales bacterium
TTCGCCACATTAGCATTGGCTAGCACCATTCGTCCATCTTCGTCTTTCAAGAAAATTTTCTGAGGCAACTCATTCAAAATTGCAACCGTGGTATCCAACATCCCTTTTGCTTCTTGGCTTTGCCGATGGATCTCTTCTTGGGTGGCCGTAAGTTCTTCCATGTTCTGGCGCATTTCTTCTTCTTGGCTTCGCATTTCTTCAGCCTGCTGCTGGGTTTCGTTAAGCATCATTTCCATTTTGGTTGAAACTTTTGCTGTAACAATGGCCGAACAAATAAACTCACCTGCTTTCTCAAGAAAGGCGATCATGTGCGGCTCGAATGTATGAAAGGAAGACATCTCAATGATGGCCTCCGTTTTATTATTGAACTTCAGAGGAACAATACACACATGCGTTGGTGCAGCATTGCCAAGGCCCGAAGCGATTTGTACAAATGCGGCAGGCACTTCGTTCATAATCATTGGCTCACCATTCACAAATGCTTGGCCTACTAAACCTTCGCCCAAATCGATGCGTGGAGAGCGTTTCGCTTTTTCATTGGCGTAGCCTCCAGCAAGCTCTAGAAAAGTGTCTTGTGGGTCATCGTTGTTGTGGATGTAAAGCGAACCTTGTTGTGCCTTGAGATGCTTGACCAAATAGCTTGTTACCTCCTGACAAAGTTTAGACAAGTTCGATTGATGTTGACGAACCAATTGAGAAAACTGAGCGAGTCCATCATTCACCCAAAAGCGCTGGTCGTCCTCGCGCTTAGCGATCTTCATCTGATTTCTCATCTTGATCAATTCACCTGCCAGTGTATTCTCGTTGAATTGAATATTACTTTTATCAACGCCTTGCCACCTCACTTCAAAATTTTTATTCGAAATTTCCTTGATGAAGGAAGCCGCCTTTTTGAAATTTTCAATCGATTGGTTAATGGACACTTGAAAATTCAAAGATTTAGATTCTTTATCCCCCGGATTAAAAAGATATTTTCGGTTGTTTTGCTCAAGTTCCACCAGCAATTGATTTCGTTCACGCGTCTCCTTTGTGATTTTGTAAACGATATAAGCAATGGAAGGAACGCCAAGAGCGAACAGAATAAGTACAATCAAAATGTTCCAGTCTAATGCTGCCTGATAATCGGCCTGTGCTTTTGCAATCTGTTGGTCTTCGTATTTAGAAATTGAATTGTTAAAAGGAGAGAACAGAACCCAAAGATCATAGCCTTTGTCTTGATTGAGTATTCGCACAAATTGTTGAATGCTGTCTCTTTCAACGGCTGCTTTCATTTGTCGTGTGATCTCTATATAGCTTTCAATACCCGCCTTTATTTTTTCGAAACGCCCAAGCGCTGTATCTAACTTTTGAATGCGTAGCAGACTGTCAAGGTGCCTAAGGTTGGTTGCATTTCCGGCAAGTGATGTTTCGTAGGGTGACAAAACCTGTTTGCTTTTTGTTAAGGCGTAGCCCCTTAACCCTAAATCCATTCCACGAAGATGTTCTCTGAAGATAAGATCAAGGCGCATCTTCACTTCTTCAGCCTGTAGTTTTCGCTGGGTTGTTTCAATTATTCTGGTCTTGTTATACCATGTAAAAATGGTAGCCAAAACAATTAAGCCCATTATGATGAGCATGTTCAGGATAACTAACTTTTCCTTGATAAATTTGAGCCAGGCCATTGTGCTAAGTTTATGTTGTTAATTTAAGCGAATAATAATTTATTGTTAAGCATCAATTTGAAATTTTATGGCACTGATAAAATCTGTTCGAGGGTTGTCGCCTAAGTTTGGCAATAATTGTTTTTTTGCCGATAACGCCACGATTGTTGGAGAGGTGTCAATGGGTGATAACTGCACCGTGTGGTTCAATGCTGTTGTGCGCGGAGATGTACACTCCATCACCATCGGCAATAACACCAATATCCAAGATGGTGCAATCATCCATTGCACGTACCAAAAAGCTAAAGTGGTGATTGGCAATAATGTCTCCATCGCTCACAGCGCAATTGTTCACGGTTGCACCATTGAGGATAATGTGCTCGTTGGTATGGGCGCTATAATAATGGATGATGCTGTGATCGGAGCAGGTTCGGTGATTGCGGCTGGTGCTGTTGTTTTGCCGGGGACAAAAGTAGAACCCGGGTCAATTTATGCTGGCACCCCTGCTAAAAAAGTGAAAGACGTTGGTCCAGAAATGACTGAAGTAATTGCCAGAACAGCGCGCAATTACCCAATGTATGCCGAATGGTTTAAAGAATAGGAAACCAGTTACCAGAAACCAGAAACTATTATATTTGCGCCCTAAAATAATTTCTAATGAAAAATCTCTCGCTTATTCTCAACGCAATTCTCTTCGTGGCAGTGGCCGTTTTATTTTTTCTTTTCTTCTCCAGCAAGAAGTCAACTGAAAGTTCGGTTAAAGCGCCTTCTGATTTGAAGATGGCCTACATTAACTCAGATACGGTGTTAAAATATTATGATTATGTGAAGGAAATGCGAACCATCTACGATGCAAAAAATAAACGCCTCGATCAGGATTTGAAAAACCGTGCACAAAGCTTGCAAAATGATATTGATTCTTATCAGCGCAATTTATCTAATCTCACCATCGGTCAAGCTAAAGCCGTGGAAGAAGACTTAGGAAAAAAACAACAGAATTTTCGATTGTATCAACAAAGCGTTGAGCAAGAAGTAGTAAATGATCAGAACAAACTTACCACTGAGTTGTACACAAGAATCACTACATTCCTTAAATCCTATTCCGAAGGAAGCGGATTGCAAGTAGTGTTTAAATTTGATCCAAGCAGCGATGTTTTGTATGGCGACAATGCAATTGATATTTCTCAGGATGTGATCAAAGGATTGAACGAGCAATATAAAAACGACAAGAAACCAGCTTCTGCTAATCCAGACACAACAAAGGCAAAGGTGAAATAAAAGAGATTACATAAATCTTTGGTGGGAAAGCCTCGCAATTGCGGGGCTTTCTTGTTACGGAGTGTGGATGAATCCTTTACAAAACAGATGATAAATATTTTTTATTGAGATGAAGTGGCTGCCGCCCAATCAAAGATTAAATTCCTTATTTTCGTTTTGATGATCAAAATTAGAAAAGCGACAATTGAAGAAGTGCCAGCCGTACGCGAGCTAGCCATTGAAGTCTACACGGATACCTTTGCTGAGCACAACACGCGCGAAAATCTAGAAGCATTTTTCAAAGATGCCTACACACTCGAAAAATTTGAAAAGGAATTTCACGAACCCAACACCGTGTTGTATGTGGGATTGGATGATTTGAAAATTGTTGGGTTTCTTCGACTTCGTCAAAGCCATGAAGTGAATAATTTTTTAGGAAACAATCACATTGAGTTACAGCGATTGTACATTCACCGCGATTATCACGGAAGTACTGTTGCCAAAATGTTTATGGAAGAAGCATGGAACTATGCTAAAGCGAAAAAGCATGAGTGGATGTGGCTTGGCGTATGGGAGAAGAATTTTAGAGCGCAAAAGTTTTATGCCAAATGGGGATTTGAACGATTCAGTGAGCATGTCTTTCAAATGGGCGATGACCCCCAAACCGATTGGTTAATGAAAAGAAAATTGTAATTCGAATTACAAATGTTATCCATCACGTGTAAGTCAAATAAATGTAATTATCATGTCTAAAGAGCAATTCATAGCGGCCGTACAAAAATCGTATTCACCTCAAGGCTCATCCATTTTTCTGGGTGCTGGAATTTTAGAAAACGAAATAGTGGCCGAGGCGAAAGTAAACCTCTCACTACGGATGATGAACCGTCATGGTTTGATAACGGGAGCCACAGGATCAGGAAAAACGCGTACACTTCAAATGATAGCTGAGCAGCTTTCAGCCGCTGGCGTTTCGGTCTTTATGCCAGACATGAAAGGTGACCTTAGCGGATTGGCCAAGGAAGGAAAGAAGAATGAGAAGATCGATGAGCGAACTGCGGCACTCGGAATAAATTATTCAGCTGCCGGTTTCCCGTTAGAAATTTATTCTCTGTCAGGAAAACTCGGATCGCAAATGCGCGCAACAGTAACGGAGTTTGGCCCGGTACTGCTTAGTAAAATTTTGGAATTGAACGAAGTTCAAAGTGGTGTATTGATGATTCTGTTCAAATATGCCGATGACAAGAAACTTCCCATTGTTGACATAGCGGACTTAAAGAAAGTATTGAATTACCTTACCGATGGAGAGGGCGCTGCCGAAATAAAAGATGCGTATGGAAAAATATCGGACGCAACAGCCAGTACCATACTTCGCAAAATCGTGGCTCTTGAACAACAAGGTGTAGGTCAAAT
>DPLR01000072.1 GCA_003541895.1 Cytophagales bacterium
CAGACGCTTGAAGCAATGCGAGAAAGAGAAATTAACATTTCTTAAACTAAGTAATACTGAGCTGAAAAAAATCTATGCATTCATCAACGAGTGTCGAGAAGAACGCAATATGAGTTTGAGCATGACTTACGAAGAATTGGATAGAGTAGTTGAAAAATTTCCAAATGAGTTTTTTTTGTTCGGTGTGTTTAAAGAAGATGAACTAATGGCGGCAGTTATTTCAATTCAGGTGAGCCAAACTATTTTGTATAATTTTTATCCAGCGCATAAAAAAGCTTTTGATCAATTGAGTCCGATGGTGTTTCTGCTCGATAACCAATATAAATTTTGTCAGGCAGCAGGAATTCAAATTCTCGATTTAGGCACGTCAGCTCTGGACAACAAAACGAATTTTAGTTTGCTGAATTTTAAAACTCAAGTAGGAGGGATTGCTTCGTTGAAGTTGGTTTTTGAAAAAGAGTTGAACTAAGATGAACCCGCTCGTTTCTGTTATTTGTCTCTGTTATAATCACGAGCAGTTTGTTACTGAAGCGTTGGAATCTGTTTTGCGGCAAACCTATCCAAACATTCAATTTATTATAGTTGATGATTTTAGTTTGGATGAAAGCCGGAAGTACATTGAGCAATTCATCAAAAAAAATTCCCACGCAATCTATTTGCCACTCCCCAAAAATGTTGGCAATTGTGCTGCATTCAATCAAGCTCTGCGATTAGCGCAAGGCGAATTTGTTATTGATTTTTCTACTGACGATGTGATGCTTCCAGATCGGGTTGAGAAGCAAGTGAATTTTTTCTCAACACTCGATCAATCGTACGGAGTTGTTTTTACCGATGCAGAATACATCGATTCGAAGGGAAATAAATTGAGAACCCATTTTGATCATCTTTTCAGAAGAAAATTAATTCAAAAAATTCCTGAAGGCTGGATTTTCAGAGATGTGTTACGGACTTATTTTATCTGTAGCCCAACTATGATGTTTCGCAAGGAAGTGATTGATGCGTTGAAGGGTTATGATGAGAATTTGGTGTATGAAGATTTTGATTTTTGGGTGCGTTCGTCTCGCAATTTTAAATACGCTTGTCTGAATGAAGTTACTACTCGGGTAAGACGAACAGGAAATTCAATGTCGTCTGGTTGGTACGAGCAAGGTGATCAACAGCTTCACTCCACCTATTTGATTTGTAAGAAAGCTGTTTCGCTTTGTATAGATGAGGGCGACAAGAAGGCTTTGTTATTTCGTATCCGATATGAATTTAAACAAGCAATCTTTTCGGGTAACAAAACAGAGGCAAAATTATTTGCAGAACTTGAAATGGAAGTAAGCAAACACAACTTTCAATTTTATTTATTCAGTATCATATCAACGTTGCCATTTCCGTGGTCGTGGATACGAAAGAAATATCACCAATTGTTTTACGGCTAAGATTTTTTCCAGAGCCTTAATTCGATAGAAATTCGCGATTGGTTTTCATTTAGATTAACTGCACCACCGTGAATTAAGTAAGGTGAGAAAACAAGCACTTCGTTTTCTTTTGGATCTGGCCGCACAATTTCATAATCAGCTTTGATGGATGTGACCGCGGGAACGTTGAACCTCACCCCATTAATTACAGCCCCGCTCTTTGTTCGCTCCACTTTATTTTCTGGCCAATGATGACTACTCGGAACAATCGACAGTGAGGAGTTTGAATTGCTTCCGGCAACAGGAATGTAAAGGTTAATGCAGTTGGCGTAATCCTCGAGCCACACATCGCGATGTAGTGGATTGTTGTCATTTGAAAGAGGACGGATCACACGAAAGTGAAAAACACTTTGGTTATCGAAAGGGTTTTTTGCGATCAATTCGGTATTACAAATTTCTGAGATGCGTTGCTCTATTTTTTGAATGGGAACAGGAAAGCTATCTATGGAAATTAGTTTTGTTCCTTCAACGCAGCTCAAATGAAGTTGCTGGCTTGATGCAAGCAAATGGTATTGATCTAATTCAAATGTGTTGGGTAACGTGAGGCCAGCAGATCGCCATAATTGCAGAAGTAGCTCTTTGGTGGTGCTGTTGAAAGTAGAATAAAATTCGTCAGTAAAAAGTCGATCAATTACGTAACCAATTTTTTCCCATGGTCGCCCGGCTGTTAGGTCGGTTGCTTGATGAAGAAGAACAACTTCATTACCCAACGTTTTTTCTCCTTCGGCTGTATAATTTATTTCAGATTTATTTAAATCGTACTTCATTACTTTCTGTTGTCTTTTCCTTCGGCCATTGCAACATAGCTTTCGTAGCGACTGAGCGCAATTTCTTTATTCTCTAAAGCTAAGTGAATGGCACAACCAGGCTCGCGCAAGTGTAAACATTTTGATCCGAATTTGCAGTTCAAACGTAACTCACGCATTTCAGGGAAGTAATCAGAAATTTCTTGCGGAGTCATGTCAACCAATCCCCATTCTTTAATTCCGGGCGTATCGATCACGAAAGTTTGTTTATCAATTTCAAACATCTCAGCAAAAGTTGTGGTGTGCGTCCCTTTTTGATTGAATGAAGAAATCTCTCCTATGCTTTGTTTAATGTGTGGTGAAATTAAATTTAGCAGTGAGGACTTGCCAACGCCCGAGTGCCCAGCGATTAACGAAATTTTTCCGGTCAATATTTTTTTAAAATCCTCAATGCCCTCGTTTTTTAGCGTGGACGTAAAATATATTGTAACACCAATGCGTTCGTAAGTTCTTCTTAACCCCTGAACAGATTCAAAATCATCAGCGTCATACAAATCAATTTTATTGAAAACCAGAATCTGTGGAATTCGAAACGCTTCCGCTGAAACCAAAAACCGATCAATAAATCCGAGGGAAGTTCTGGGCTGTTGCAGTGTGGCAATCAAGATGGCTTGATCGATGTTGGCTGCCAAAATATTTGAGTGCCCCGTCTTTTTTACAGAGAGTCGTGAGATATGATTTTTTCTTGGAAGAATTTCTGTAATGGCGTGCGAGCCTTCTTCAATTTCTATTCTTACATGATCACCAACCGTAACCGGATTCGTTTCTTTAATTTCTTCCAAGCGGATTTTGCCACGTACACGGCATTCATATTTTTTCCCTTCGATTAAAACATCATACCACGAGCCAGTTGATTTTGTAACGATGCCTGTCATTTTCTTAATTGCGAATTACAGTAATCAACTATTTTTCTTGTTGCACCAAGATTTTCTTCAACATACGAGCGCGTTACATCACAAGCTAAACTAAAATTTTCAGGTCGGTCAATCAGTGAATTGTATTTGGTTTTCAGATCGGCATAGTCGCCCACTTCAAACGCACCGCCACGCATGATCAATTCATTGGCCTCTTGGTATTTTTCGTAATTCTTGTTCCCAAAGAAAATCGGTATCCCATAACAGGCCGCTTCTAAAATATTGTGAATGCCTTTGCCAAAGCCACCGCCCACAAAGGCAAACTCACCGTAGTGGTAAAGTTTTGCCAGCATACCGATGTTATCGATGATAAGCACATCAAAGTCTTCTATAGACTGATCATGCAGTGAGTATCGTGTTGATTTTACGCGCAACGATTTCTCGATGTCTTTCATAAAAGATTCGGTGATCTCGTGCGGGGCAATAATAAATTTCAAAGAATTCTTGTGCTCGTTGATGAAGGGCGCCATCACCTCCATATCTTCAGGCCAACAACTACCAAGCACCATCAAGCGTTGGCCGTTTTTAAATTTTTCGGCATCGGCTATTTTTTCTCCTTCTCTGATTATTTGCATCACCCGATCGAAGCGCGTATCACCGGCAATTTTCGAATTTTTAATTTGAATCGACTCTAACAACTTTTGTGTTTCGAGATTTTGTGTGAAGAAAAAATCAAAGTTGTGAAGCATACTGCGAAATAACCCACCGTAGCTTTTGAAGAAACTTTGGCCTGGCCTGAGAATGCATGAAATGGAAATAATTTGCGCGCCTGACTTCTTTAGTTGGTGAGTGTAATTGTACCAAAACTCATACTTCACAAAGATGGCCAAGCTAGGTTGGATTATTGAAACGAACCGTGCCGCATTGCCGGGCGTATCCCATGGCAAATAAAAAACGTAATCGGCATGGGGATAGTCTTTCCTGACCTCATAACCCGAAGGAGAAAAAAAGGTGAGCAGTATTTTTATGTTTTTATTTTCTTCTTTAAGCGCTTCAATCACAGGCCTGCCTTGTTCAAACTCGCCTAATGATGCACAGTGCACCCACACCAGCTTTTCGTCTTTCCGATGGAGAAAGGCGGAATGGAGTTTGGAAAAAATATTTCTACGGCCAGAGACAAATAAGGCAGCCTTTGAATGGAAAGGTGAGGCAAGAATAAATCCAAGCCTAAGTAGCTGAATGGAAAGATTGTATAGCAGTTTAGACATCCGGCTGCAAAAATACCAAAATGCCATTGATGGATTTTATTTCACGGTTTGTTATGACATGATTTTTTCAGTGCAATGAAGTTTACCAAAATTGCTATCTTGGTATTCAGTTATGAAAAATATAAACCTATGAAAAAAGGAATTACAGTTTTGCTTATAAGTCCCCTGTTTATTCTTTTGAATTTGGCAGCCTCCGGTCAATCGGATATGTCAGCCTTTCTTACGGCCGAAAAGAGTGATGCATCAAAATTGATTGGCGCTTACATCAGCCCAGTAATTAAGGGGGTTTCTTATGGAATGACCAATGGATGGTATCATACCGGTAAAACGCACAAGAAGCTGGGGATAGACCTTGGCGTTACTGTTAGTGCTGTGATGTTGCCCTCTTCTGATCAGTCGTTTGATCCAACAAAACTAGGATTAAGTTCAAACACAGTTCCAAATCAAAATGCGTCCCCGACAATTATCGGCCCTAAGACAATAGCAGCCACCAACTCATATAACGTCAATTATACCCTTACAGGAACAAGCGGTTCATTACCAATTTCACAAACAATTAATGGACCTGACGGTTTGGATTTCAAGAAGAATATTGGAGGAAATTGGGTGCCTGTGCCTATGATTCAACTTGGGATTGGTTTGATAAAAAATACTGATCTAAAGATTAGGTACATCCCCAGCACAAATAAAGGGTCGAAGAGCGGTGGCAATGATATAAAGATGCTTGGATTTGGGTTGATGCATGATATTAAACAGTATTTTCCAGGAGTAAAACTTTTGCCCTTCGATTTATCAATTCTTGCAGCAATGAATTCGGTTACCGGATCTTCCAGTTTGATGAATACCGATCAAAGCCAGGATGGAGTTCCTTATTCGAACGATGGAGTGGTAACTTACAAATTTAT
>DPLR01000020.1 GCA_003541895.1 Cytophagales bacterium
TCACACAATGAGACTGCTTCGCTCCGCGCTCTTTCCACTCTGGTGCTCGCAGTGACGTACACAAAAAATAAAACGTCATTGCGAGGGCGCCTCGACCGAAGCAATCTCCAAGTAAGTAAACCGATTTCATTCGTGGAGACTGCTTCGCTCTACACTCTTTCCGCGCTGGCGCTCGCAGTGACGTGTTCTTCTTAAGAACATCAACAACGGAAGAGTTCTAAAAAAATCAGCACCTTTGTTTCATGGCATCCGACAAGAAATTTGTTGAGTTCATCGTTGACCAGATAAAAAATGCTGGTACCATCAACGCCAAGAGCATGTTCGGTGAATACGCGCTCTACGCAGAGGACAAACTGTTTGGCTTGATCTGCGACAACAAACTATTTATAAAACCAACCGAAGGTGGCAGAGCCTTTATCAAACACCCGCTCGAAGCCCCACCCTACCCCGGTGCTAAAAACAGTTTCTTAATTGAAGACAAGCTCGAAAATTGGAAATGGCTTAGCGAGTTGGTGCGCATTACAGTGAAGGAACTCCCAGCTCCGAAAATTAAAAAGCCGAAGAAGAAACCCTGACTCATGCATTGTTATTAGTGAAAAGACTTTTAAATGGGGAAACTAGCAACCTGAAATGAAACTTGAAACTTTGAAACCATTTTCTCCTGCCTATGTTCATCATTGACCTCCACTACATTGTTCCTCTCGAGCAGCTTGATGCTCACATGACTGAACACGTAAAATATTTGCAGAAGTATTATAAGCTAAATGTATTTCTAGCTTCTGGCCGTAAGGTGCCCAGAACAGGTGGTATCATTTTAGCCCTTGCACCATCACGCGAAGCAGTTGACGAAATCATTAAAGAAGATCCGTTTTACTTGCACCAACTTGCCGAGTTTCGCGTAACAGAGTTTCTCACCTCGCAGTCGCACCCTGAGCTTAAGAAGTTTTTGAAAGGACAACACTGAAATAGAAAGCCAAGGACGAGACACAAAGCACCGCAAATAGCATTTGATTTATCCTGATATTAAGACTTACTTTTCCGTCCTACTAAACAAATACATGATGAAGCTACCTTTAATTACCACAGTCCTTTTTATTTCTGTCAATGCCCTTGGACAAGCAAAAGATTATTCTTCTGATGTGAAGTCGGTGGACGCGATCATTGCAGCCTTGTATGATGTGATCTCGGGCAACCCTAACACAGAGCGCGACTGGGCCCGGTTTCGTAACCTTTTCAAACCTGAAACGCGACTCATTCCCACCCGAAAAACAGATACCGGTGAGTTTGTGATCAGAGCCTTGACTCCAGAAGAATATATTCAGCTGTTCACTTCACGCGTAAGCACAGGTTTTTTTGAACGTGAGTTGCATCGCAAAGAAGAAGCGTACGGAACAGTGACACATGTGTTTAGTACCTATGAAACCAAGGAAAAGAAAGATGGACCTGTTACCAATCGCGGTATCAACAGCATCCAACTATTCAAAGACAATAGCCGCTATTATATAATTAATATATTCTGGTGTGCCGAAAGTATGGGCTTTCCATTACCAGAGAAATACGTGAAGCAGAACTAATTTAAATTCCTAGCCAAACCTGTTGTCAAGTATCGTCTCTCGAAGAGGACGATACGGTTTTCTTCACCACATCGTCCTGAAGCAGAGACGATGCTGTACTATAGCCCCCACGTTAAAATGAATTCTGAGGGAGGCACGACCGAAGAATCTCCTTGTAAGTAAAACTGATTCCACCGCTCGTACGCCATTACTTCGGTGAATATCAATTTTTCACCTCACGCCTACCGCATCCAATTTTTGACTAAAATTACGGTGAAAACATCTGCTATGCACTCAAGGCTTACATTGCTCACGTTGATATTATTATTTTTTCATAGTGCTCATACGCGGGCACAAGATTGTATAGCTCCAGTTATTGTTCTCACTGAAATTGACCAAACTACTTGCCTTGGAGCGACCCCAAACGGGGTTGTATATGCTGCAATCGCTAATGTAGTTCCGGGTCAAACCTTTACATTCCAATGGTACGCAGGCACAACCACAACAATTCCAATTGCCGCCAGTACTACTTCAACTTTGGCAAACGTGGCGAGTGGCTATTATACCGTCAAGGTTACGAATCAACAAACCAATTGCTCCGCAATAAACACCACTTATGTGAATGACCGATTGGATTTTCCAAATGCAAGCGCTACCATCAATTGCAACGGAGCCAATAGCAGCGCAGAAATAACGATCGGCAACCCTTCACCGGGCACATCGTATTCCTATCAGTGGTCTACCTCCAGTACCTTTACGCCAGGCACGCTTATTCCGGGGAATCAAAATGCATTGACTGGTATCGGTCCGGGCAGCTACAATGCTATAGTCACAAACGTTAATTCGAACTGCAAACAAGCAATCGTGTTTACGGTAAGCTCCAGCCTGGTAAACAAAACTGATCAGGTGTTACTCAATGCATTTGATAATGTGATTTGTACCTCAGTAGGAAGTGGCAAGATCGATGTAGAAGTAAATGGCGCGGGCCAACAGGGAAATTCATTTACCTGGTATGCTGGCACTGACCCAACTTCAACTCCTTTGCCAGAAACGTCTAACGTATTGTCTGGATTAAACGCAGGCCTTTACACTTTTAACATGAACGATCCGCAGAGTGGTTGCGGTATAATGACCTTTGGCAACGTTAACAATGTTCCTGATCTACCCAAAATGAACTTCCTTTTCACACCACAAACCTCCTGCAATAGTGCGCCAAATGGAACTATCATTGCTACCACTCTCGATGGCGAGCCGATCGTCAATTTCATCTTTAATTTTCCTCAATCGCCATCACCCATTGGCACCACGATTGGCACGGGGAGTTGGAATAACTTACTGGAGGGTGCTTACACCATCGCTACCACCAATGCCATCTCTGGCTGTATGAGTACTTCCTATGTAACCCTTCCCAATAGCCCGGAGACTCCGGTGCTGGGAAACATCATGGTAACGTGCCCAACAAGTGTAAATGGATTAGGCTCAGCGCAAGTAACAAACATCAGCCCGGGCAACCTCGTTGACTATTCAATTAGCTGGCTTGATAATACGTTCAATGTTATTGGAACCGGATCAACTATTTCAAGCCTTCAGACTGGTAATTACATTGTTCGGGCAACGCATTTAAGTACGGACTGCTTTGCCTCTGCCAACGTCTCCATCATGGATGAGTCTTCGTTGTCAATTTCACTTGTGCCCGCAGATCAAACAAGTTGTGATCCACTTTCGCCCTCGGGCGGTCTTACGGTAAACGCCAGCGGTGGTGTTTCATCCGATTATACTTATGAATGGCATGACGGTACGGATATCTCCAGCCCCATCAAGAGCACGCAAATCAGTTACTCCGGTCTGGCCGCTGGCAATTATACTGTTATCGTTACCAACAGTGGCTGTGATTATGTCAAGGCCGGAGCAGTGTCAAATAAAATTACACTGCCCGTGATCTCACTGACATCTACCAACAACACTTCTTGCGTAGGTCAAAACGGCTCGATAACAGCCGAAGTGCAAACGGGTTCAACCAGCGATTATACTTTTTCGTGGTGGGATATGGCATTAAATACTTTACCAGCAACGGGCCCTGTCATTTCTGGATTGGGCTCGGGTGCCTATAGAGTCACAGCAACCAGTATAGCTACTAAGTGTACGTCAATGCCAGGTAGTGCTTCTATTGCGAGCGGAACGGTGACTCCTGTTGTTGGTGTAATCAACGTTTCAGCTGCCTATTGTGGTCAGGCGAATGGAGGCCTTGAAGTATCATCGGTTTCACCAGGCCAAACCACTGACTATACATTCGCCTGGTATCAAGGCACAGATCAGATCAACGGTGCAACAAATGCCAACATCACCGGGCTGATGGTAGGTGATTATTCCGTTGTGGCTACCAATAAAAATACAGGCTGCGTCTCTGAAGCAACTTCACAAAGTATTTCATGTATTACCGCGATAGAAAAAACGCCAGACAGTTATTTCCAGGTTTTTCCTAACCCTACCGAGGGCGAAATCCACCTTACGTTCTCTAATCCAGAATCGCAAAAGACCACCGTGTCTTTCACGGATGTTTCCGGTAAGGTTCGTCTAACATTAGAGTCCTATGGATCTGAACTAAATAGGAGCTGCGGTGAAATGACCCCAGGTTTATATATTGTACAGCTAAGGCAGGGCGCAAAGTTGTATTACCGTAAGCTCATTGTAAATTGAGTTTGACTCAAGCCAAAATGAAAACTCAGCCTTCACTAATTTTGGCACCGTTTTCACTTCGATAATTAAAACTCTTTGCGGGGGTCTCGCACAAAGCAATGCATCTCGTTGGGTGTTCTTCACCAACGCAAACCCGCTCTCGATCACGTTAGTTTGGTTGTTGGTGAGCCTTCACCCTTTCCGCGCGTAACACTACTCTGTGATGACTCTGTGTACCCTGTGGTTGCTGCATTTTTTTACCACAGAGGGCACGGAGTGCACAGAGTAACCACAGTTATAAACTTTCGTTATTGTTGGATGGTAATCCTCACCAAAGGCACGCGCGGCTGCACCCCACGTTTGCGTTGTCATTCCGGCCGAGGCACGAGTGCCGGAATCTCAACGAGTCTGCTAGTTTACTCTGAACTAATTGCCGACTAGAAAGTCAACAACCGCTTTCATTGTTTGCGCTGAGTAGTATGTAACTGATAAGTTTTAGTTGAGATGTCGGAACGCCACCGCGCACCACCACGCTGTCCGACATGACAAATACAGACGAGTTGAAGGAAATAATGCCTCTCTCCCGCGTTGGGTGTTATATTGCCAAGTATCGTCTCTCGAAGAGGACGATACGGTGTTCTTCACCAACAAGCCCCACGTCAACTCCGACACAAATCGGTAATAGGAAAATTTTTCTTCAAGCCATTTCTATAAAACGAGCGCGAGCGTGATTCTAATTATTTAAAATTGTGTAGCCATCTGGTTATAAAACTCCGTGTCATAATCTTTCAAAAGAGTTTTCAGGCATTTTAATAAAACGGGCAACGAGCCGTCAGCTTGTCTGCGCAGTACAACACCTAACACAATGTATTTGTCAGGATACATTGCCCAACCGCTGGAGCTCTGCCATTTTAAATCAGTCAGCAGCGTTTCTCCTGTTTTGTAAATAAATTCCAGTCCATTAAAATCGGCTTTGCTCATGGCCTGTTGCAAATACTGCTTGGCAAAGTTTTCAAATTGAGGTTTATTGGCCATGGCCTTTACAATCACGCGAGTAATGTCACGCACATACTCCTTGGCTGTAGCGTTGTAAATTTCCTGCCATAGGTAACCTTGCATTTTTCCGTCAGGCTTTACATACAGTTTATCAAAGACAGCCTGCACACCTGCTGCTTTATAGTTGATCCACTCCAGCGTTTTTCCGTTGTAATCTTTTTGTGCCAGCTTGATTTTATCTTTGATGATATCCTGGCCGAATAGATTTTTAGATCGGCTGGTGGACAGTGCATCATAAACTGCAGAAGAGTCAATACCGATAAAAAATGCATAACGCACGGTTAATGGATTGACCCAATTTAATGGGTACTCGATTCCACCTTTTGTCCCACCTCTCCGCACACCCCTCGGCACGTTCTTATCAATGGTAATCGGATGAGTTTTATCGCAATCTGATGAAGCGTATTGACATGGACCTAAGAAACTCGTGAGTAGGGTTTCCCGAACGAGTTCAATACCCGGTCCGGGATTTTGGCCGTGGCTGCTCCACGCAACCGTCATGGAAAGTAGTAAAATTTTATAAGCGCTTTTTTTCATAAGTGTGAACTGAATCTTGAGATAAAGATAATTCTCACCCTATCGTTTTATCGTGGAAACAGAATGTGATTTAAGTAGTAATGTTCACCTTCAAAGAAGGAAACTATCTCCCTCGTTGGTGTTCTTCACCAACAAGCCCCACTTCAACCCTCTTTCTCAGCAGAGTTACTTGTTTCAAGAACTCTACGCGACCGAAGTCGATACAATTATTAATATTCAGCAAGCACCTAAGTCCCTAAGGCAGGTGACTCTGGTGAGAAAAGAAACAAGACCGTGAGTATCCTCGTACGAAGTACATCGCAAGTCAGTCTTCGACACGCTCTGACT
>DPLR01000080.1 GCA_003541895.1 Cytophagales bacterium
CCGCGTCAACATGAAAAAGTTGCGCGAGTGCTGTTGGCCCCGGATGTGGCGAAAGGAATCCGTGTGTTACCGACAACGATGCCGCCATGGGTATGCCGACCCATAGCAACGGCACTTGTGCTGATGAAGCAATGGAAAAAATCAAAGGCACAAGAATGACAAATCCGGCATTGTAAAACATAGGTATACCCACGATCAATCCTGTGAGCATCACACCCCATGTCATATTTTTTTTTCCGAACCAACTTAACATGGTTTGTGTAATTTGCTGAGCCGCACCGCTCACTTCAATAATTTTTCCAAACATGGCGCCCAAACAAAGCACTGCAGCAGTGCTTGAAAGAGTATCCCAAATTCCTGTGGCAATAGATTGCAAGGTTTGCAATAGACTCAATCCTTCCGCTAGTCCAACGGCAATTGAGACGATGAGCAAAGCATACAATGGTTTCACTTTGAGTAAAATCAAAGCGAGAAGTAATACGATTGCACCAGCAACGATGAGAAGTGGCATCTAATTTTTAGTTGATTTCAAATCCTTCAATTTGAAATATATTTTTTTAATTAAGACGAATTGATTTTCATATATCGACTGGACTGTAGCCTCAGGGTAAAATTCTGAATTGGATGAATTATGGATTTTGTATTCCAATCCCAACGTTTCAAATCCAAGCTTGGCAGCGCCCAAGGTTGACGCATCTGTTTCTGATGTCACGATAATTTTTCTGCCGATGACATTGCTCAACATTTGAACCCAGGATTTCGAGTGCGTTATTCCGCCACTGACGATAATATTATTTTTTCTACCAAACGAATTTTCGATCGACTCCATGATCCATTTTATTTCGAAGCAGATTCCTTCGAGCAACGCTTTTTGAAAATGTAATAGAGAATGATTTATACGGACACCAAAGAAAGTGCCAGTGGCTTCCGGATCATAAACGGGAGCGCGTTCGCCTAACAGAAAAGGAACGCAAATCAATCCTTCGCTCCCTGCCTGAATTTTTTCTGCTTGCTTTACAAATTCTTCCAAATTCTCTGATGAAATTTTATTCATGGACTCCCTAAACCAAGTGATAAGAGCCGTACCACAATTGGTGGCGCCACCAGAAATAAATATTCCATCATGAAGGATGTAGTTGAATATTTTTCCTTGGGGATCATTTTTTATTTGGGTGGACGCCACGCGCACTGCACCACTGGTACCAATGGTGATGGTGAGGTCATCCTCATTCATGGCATTGCTGCCCAACTGAGCCAGGCATCCATCGCTTGCTCCAATGATCAGCGGAGTGGATTTATCGAGACTCAAATCGGCAGCAACGGTTTCTTTAAATTGAAGAATTTTATTTGTTGGAACAGGAGTTGGAAATTTTTCTTTCGTAATACCGATGTAATTTAGAATTTCTTCCGACCATTCTTTTTTCTCCAGATCAAACAGGCCTGTAGCAGACGCGATCGAGTGATCGATAAAATATTCTCCTGTTAATCGAGATAGAACATATTCTTTAAATGAAATAAATTTGAAGGTGTTATAAAACAACCCGGATTGATTTTCTTTCAACCAAAGTAGTTTACACAAAGGAGACATCGGGTGAATTGGCGTGCCACTTATTTCATAAAATTTTTGAGCGTAACCAGATTGAATCATTTTTTTTGATTGCTCTATGCTTCTGGTGTCAGACCAAATGATTAGCGGCATTAGTACTTTCCCTTCGTGATCAACGGCAGTGATGGTATGCATTGCAGAACTAAAACTCAATCCAATACAGGTTGCCGATTTTATTATTGAACTTTTGATTAGTTCGTGAACGGACTCAAAAATTAGTTCAGCATTTTGTTCGGCAAATCCATTCGCGGAAAATTGTGTGGGATAAAATTTCTGTTGCGATGACAAAATTTTCCCATCGGGTGAAAGACACACACACTTTGAACTGGTCGTGCCGATATCAACGGCTATGAGGTATTGATTCAAGATTAAAAGAATGCTATCAAAGTAAGCAAAGAATGACCAATCCTAAAATAAAAAAGCCCCGCCATTACAGCAGGGCCTTTTCTTACCCAAAAAATAATATCAGTTCGCTCCGTCTCCTTGAGCAAATGTTATAGTGTATCCACCCACATTTTTGCCTAATTCGGACCCAGCGTCACAATCAATTCTGTAATGAATACCACCATATAATCTTGACAAGGCAGCTTCATTGGCCATTCCTTCAAAATCACTTTGGCCTGAAGGGAACAAGTAAGTAAGCACGGTTGCTGCAGCCCATGAAAATGAAGAATGGCCGCTCACGTACGAAGGAAAATTAGGAAGCCCCGTTCCCGTTTTTATGGAAGGATCAATTTGCGTTGGCCTTGCATTGAAATAATAGAATTTGGTGTACCAGCAGGCAACTGCTGCATCATGCTCTGCTGAATTCAGCAATGCAAAAGCACGCGCTGCACGCACTTCGCTTAACTTAGCATCGCGGATATATTCTTCGGCAATGTCATTCCAGTGACCAGTAGGTGTGTACGTTCCAACGCCATCAGCCCATTTCAATACAATGGCTTCACGTTCGCGCGAGAAATTTTGAGAATAGAATTTTACTTCTTTCACTTGATCAGGCAGTTCACTGATATCGGGTGCTGGAGGTCGTATGGCTATCATATCATTGGAATTGGGGTTGTTCCAATTCGAAGTCATGTTCCAGGTTCTCACGTTTCCGAAGAAAGGCAACATGGGTGGCCTTGCAGGAACATCCTGACTTATCCAAGGCGTTTGATGATGTTTAGTTGCTGTGTCCTTTAGTGCAGCCCATTGTGCTGGAGTACCAACGGACGCACCCATGCCATCAGATCCTGCTCTTGCAATAAAGTCAGTGGCAACAGCCTTGCCAAGTGCAATGCCAACAGTAATGTCCGAGGTAGAAGCTTTACCTGAAAGTAAAGCTGCGGCACGTTGCTGGCCAGCCATCAATATAATTTCATCATAAGATGCCGGGAACATGGCTACCAAAATGGTTTGAGCTACGCCAGACATCACTGCTTCTTCAGATGGATAAGAAGGGATGTTTACTTCAGGCATCAATGATTTTACTTTCTTATCTACTAGGTAAGGTGATGGTCGGTTATACTGATACTTATAGTACCATGCTGCTTTCAACGCATCGAACATAGCGACACTCACATAGCTATAAGCGCGCGCAGCGTAAGGTGGATTGGCAAATGGAAATTGAGGATCTGCAAAAGGATTATTGGCATCAGGGAAAATGTAGGATCCGTTTGCCAATGGCGCTGGTGGTAGATTGTAGCGAGCAACCAGATCACGGAAGATCTGATTCCATTTCAACACGCCACCTCCGCTCCAAGAATTAATTATGTTTTGCTGATCTTTTGTTAAAACGCTCTGAAGGTTTTTGATGCTGGCAAGTTCAGCTTTATAAGAAGCTGTAGAGGTGTCAGCAGGAGCTGGTACACTTGCAGAATACTTGGTGTAGTTTGCTACATACATTGGTTTCCATGTTCCGGCACTGGCATCCACATTCGTTGGTGCCAATGGCGACAGAACTTCGCCAGAGCTAATATCTTTATTGCAACCCAATGGCATTGCAAGGATGCCAGCGAGAATAAATATTTTGTAAAGTGATTTCATAATCTAATTGGGTTTGATTATTTCTTGAATTGGATTGTGTAAAGAAGACCTGCGGTAAGTGTAGTTGATTGGCCAACGTTGCGCCCTGCCAGCGTATAATAACCGTTAGCCCGCGCTTGCAAACCCTTCACCATGGGTATTTCATAAACAAGGGTTGCACCTAATTTAAAATAAATCATTTTTGACCACAGCTCTGGCATGTTTTGTCTGCGGATGTCATCTCCGCTGAGTGTATTAAGCTGTGAGTAATTTAATTCGGCCTGAAAATTATTTTTTTGATAACCCGCATTTGCAAAAAGCATGAATTGATTGGGCATTGATACTTTGTTCGAATAAATGATATGATCGCCACGGTAATAAGAGGTGCGATCAATAGTAACATTTGATCGCATTACGTAAGAGCCTGACACTCCAGCATACCAACCTTTTGCGTGTGCATAACTTAAATTAAGTCTAGCTGAAAGTGTTTTGCTACCCATGCCAATGGCGAGTGGCTGATAATCGGTAACATAATTTGTCAATGGAACGGAACCCGAAACAATTCCAAAAGCTTTGAATTTTCCAATCGACAAATCTTGTTGGAAAAATTTGTACTTCCCTGCCAACGTTAGGTCCTGCACACCTTGCATGCCGCGAAGAGTACCGCTATTCGAATTTGTCCAAACATAGGGCACCATGGCAATAAGATTCAATTTTTCAGTCAGTCCATAGTTAGCTACCCACATTACGTTTTTGGTAGTGATTGTTCCTATGTTAAGGTTGTCACGTTTAAGTGATCCTTCCCAATAATTTCTCCAAGAGTCAACGGTATAAGTGAATCCTGTGCATAAGTTGTTTTTGGGCATCAATAAGCCATCGGTCAGCGTCTGCGCACTGACTTTGACACTTGCCCACAGGCAAATTATTGCCAATAGCTTTATAATTTTCATAATAAAAAATGGTTTAAAATGGTTGCTAACTCAGAAACCGAATTCGCAATGGAATCGATTTGAATTAATGATGGTCTTCTGAATCTTATTCAAAAGGATAGCATCAAAAATTGTGGAAAGGAAATTAAGCCCGAGGAGGCTGGATAAATGAATCTTCGAAAGTAAGAACTTTCTGAACTTGAACTTCAGGCCAATGGATTAGAAACTCCCAGCCCAAATATTTTGACTCAACCGAAATGTTTGTTGAATAGTAATCTTTCGCTAAAGTAGGCGCAGCCTTCGAATGATTTTTTTCGCTGGTAGGACCGTCCGAAAAAGTCTTCACATAATCTTCCAACGCCTTATTAATAGTGCTTGCATGAGCATCTTTGACACAAACAATGTAAAGCATATTGTTCGTGAGCTTCTGCTTAACCAAACGGTAGGTTTCGCCATTGTGATTGAACTCGCCATCTACGCGTTGATATTCATCCATATCAGCAGTATAAGGCATTGTCAAAGGAATTTGAAAGGTGACTTCAGCATCCTTTTGATAGTTATCATAATCAAAACTTTCCTTGGCATTCTGTGCGATTTGTCTAAACGCTCCCATAAAAACCCCATAATATCCAAGGATATTCAGGAGGAATAGGAAGAGGAAAAATATCGCTACAGTTCTTTTCATCAAGTTGTAAATATAGAAAAAAATTGAAAGTGCAAAAGTCAAACTTAAAACTGAATGAAATTTACTGTGCTCGTCTTGCGAAATTTTTATAATTTCGAAGCTCTCAAAAAAGTAAAATCAATTGATAAGACCATGAGTGACCAGAAAATTAGTATCAGCAACGGGAAGTTGAACGTGCCAGACATGCCTACCATTCCTTTCATTGAAGGAGACGGAACAGGCGTTGATATTTGGCCCGCATCGCAGCATGTATTTGATGCGGCTGTTGAAAAAGCCTATAAAGGCAAACGTAAAATAAATTGGAAAGAAGTTTTGGCTGGTGAAAAAGCTTTTAATAAAGTGGGTAGTTGGATGCCGGAAGAAACCATGACGGTGTTTCGCGAATACCTTGTTGGCATCAAGGGGCCTTTGACCACTCCCGTAGGTGGAGGAATACGTTCACTCAATGTTGCTCTTCGGCAAGAGCTGGATTTGTATGCGTGTGTGCGACCAGTGCAATGGTTCAAAGGCGTTCCCTCGCCTGTGAAGGAACCTCACAAAACCAACATGACTATCTTCCGCGAAAACACAGAAGACATTTATGCGGGCATAGAATTTCAGCAAGGCACGGAAGACAACAAAAAGTTTTTGGACTTCTTCAAGGAAAATTTTTCAAAGCAATTCAAGAAAATCCGTTTCCCGGAAACTTCGGGCATTGGTATCAAGCCGGTTTCTAAAGAAGGAACAGAAAGACTTGTACGTGCAGCAATTGAATTTGCAATCCAACACAAGAAGCCGAATGTTACTTTGGTTCACAAAGGCAACATCATGAAATTTACCGAAGGTGGTTTCCGCGATTGGGGTTACGCACTTGCCAAAAATGAATTTGGCGGAAAAGAAATTGATGGAGGCCCTTGGCAAGAAATCAATCACAATGGTCATAAGATCATCATTAAAGATTCTATTGCTGATGCGTTCTTACAACAAATATTATTGAGACCTGATGAGTATTCTGTTGTGGCAACATTGAATTTGAATGGTGATTATATTTCAGATGCACTCGCAGCCATTGTTGGAGGTATTGGGATTGCACCAGGTGGAAATATTAATTATGTAACGGGTCATGCGATCTTCGAAGCAACTCACGGTACAGCTCCAAA